>NZ_JBPQTS010000046.1:0-44123 GCF_051386455.1 Streptomyces sp. URMC 124 | reverse complement strand
GCCCCCGCGCCGCGCCGCCCTCGGCTCGGCCTGACGCCCCCGGCCGCGCGGCGCCGCGCCGCCCTCGGCCACCCCCACGATCACCCCCCGCTCACCCATGGGAAGGACCACCCCGCCATGACGACGGGCACGACGAGCGAGATCAGCACGTTCAAGGGGCAGGACAGACGCCTGCGCGCCGACCGCATAGGCCTCGCGGGTCTGCTCCTGTCGGTCGTCGCCGCCAGCGCGCCCCTGATGGTGACGGCGGGCGTCATGCCCACCACCTACGGCACGATGGCCATCGTCGGCCAGCCCCTGCTCTTCGTCATCCTCGGCGTGGTGCTGACCCTCTTCAGCTTCGGCTACGCCGAGATGAGCCGCCACGTCCACAACGCCGGCGCCTTCTACGCCTACATCGCCCGCGGCCTCGGCGGCACCGCCGGCGCCGCCGCCTCCGTCGTCGCCCTCGTCGCCTACAGCCCCATGCAGTTCGGCATCTACGGCATCTTCGGCTTCGAACTCTCCGGCCTGCTCGACGCGCACCTCGGCCTCGCCGTCGCCTGGTGGGTGCCCGCCCTCGCCGCCGTCCTCGTCGTCGGCGTCCTCGGCTGGCTGAAGATAGACCTCAGCGCGAAGGTCCTCGGCGTCCTGCTGCTCATCGAGTGCGTGATGGTCGTCGCCTTCGACATCGCGGGCGTCGCCGACCCGGGCCCGCAGGGCCTGTCCCTGCACGCCTTCGACCCCGCCACCCTCGGCGGGGGCGGCCTCGGCACCGCCCTCTGCTTCACCATCGCCGCCTTCGTCGGCTTCGAACAGGCCGCCGTCTACGCCGAGGAGACCAGCCGGCCGAACGTCGTCGTCGCCCGCGTCACCTTCCTCGCCGTCGGCTTCGTCGCGCTCTTCTTCGCCCTGAGCTCCTGGGCCCTCAGCGTCGCCGCCGGCCCGGACCACATCGTCGGCCTCGCCCGGGAGCAGGGCCCGAACCTGCTCTTCTCCCTCACCGAGGACCGCCTCGGCGGCACCTTCACCGACGTCATGCACGTCTTCTACGTCACCGGCATGTTCGCCGCGATGCTCAGCTTCCACAACGTCGTCGCCCGCTACGCCTTCGCCATGGGCCGCGAGGGCCTGCTGCCCGCCGCCGTCGGCCGCACCTCCCGGGCGAGCGGCGCCCCGGCTTATGGATCCCTGCTGCAGAGCGGGGTGTCGCTGATCGCCGTGCTGCTCTTCGCGGTGACCGACGGCCGCCCCCACGGCGACCCCACCGCGCCCGTCCTGCGCCTGTTCACCTGGAGCGGCAACGTCGGCGCCCTCGGCGTCATCGTGCTGATGGCGGCCGCGTCCGCCGCCGTCATCGCCTTCTTCGTCCGGCGCGGCGCCGCGCGCACCCAGGCGCCGCGCCTGATCGCCTCCGGCGTCGCCGGGGCCGCCCTGCTCGTCATCGCCGTGTACGCGGTCAAGGACTTCGACGTCCTGCTCGGCGCGGACCCCGGATCGCCCCTGCGCTGGATCCTGCCCGGCACGATCGGCGTGGCCGTCGTCGCCGGCATCGGCTACGGCATCGTCCTCAAGTACCTGCGCCCGGGAGTGCACGGCACCATCGGCCTGGGCAACGAGGCGTTCCAGCTGGAGAAGGCGGCCTCGGCGGCCGGACCGGACGCGAACTGACCACGGTGCGGGGAGGGGCGGGCCCGCGGGCCTACGCCTCCACGCCCTTGCCCACCCGCCGCGACACCGTGAACGCGTAGAGGTCCAGTACCCCGGGCGGCTCCGCCAGCCCCGGCCCGCCGGCCCGTATCCAGGCTGCTATGTCGGCGAGCACGTCGTCGTCGTTGACGAGCCCGAGCCACACGGGCCGCCCGCCGGCCGCCCGTCCCGCCGCCGACGGCTGCACGACCACCACGTTCGCCTGGTCGCACACGTCCAGGCACTCGGAGGCCCGCACCTGGGCGGCGTCGCCCAGGGCCTGCCGCAACCGCGGGATCTGCCCGGCGTGGTCGACGCCCGGCACCTTCCGCGGATCGCCGCAGCAGCAGCCGCGGCAGACGGTGACGCGGCAGGGGGCGGCGGCGGTCGCGGGCCGCGGGCGGCGGGGCTGATTGGTGATCATCAGCCAGATGATACGCAGGGCCGGCCGGCGGAAGGGGTGTCTGTGCGGGACGTCTCCCCCTGTCCGTAGGCATCCCCCGCATGCATCTCCGTAAGCATCTGCGCAGGCCTCTCCCCGGGGCCCCGCGGAAGCACGCGAAGGCGGCGCCGACCCGGGCCGGCGCCGCCTTCGCGTGCGGGGGTTCAGCGGTTGCAGACCGCCGCGGCCACCGCCGCGTGCAGCTCGGCGCCGCGGGCCAGGACGCTTTCGTCCAGCCGCATTTCGGGGGTGTGGCAGCCGGGAGCCCGCATCGGGTCCGGCTCGCCGGGCGGGCAGGCGCCCAGCAGCACCATGCAGCCGGGCCAGCGCTGGAGGAAGTAGGAGAAGTCCTCCGAGGCCATCACCGGGGCGGGCAGGTCGACCCAGGCCAGCCCGGGCACCCCGGACGCCGCCGTCCGCGCGGTGGCGACGGCGTCCGCGTCGTTCACCGTGCACGGGTAGGCGACGATCGAGGACAGCTCGGTCGTCGTGCCGCCACCGGTCGCGGCCACCTCCGCCCGTACGCGGTCGAGCGTCTTGGCGCGCGTGTCCTCGTCCAGGCAGCGCAGGGTGAACAGCAGCCGGCCGCTGTCCGGGATCACGTTGTGCGTGGCCCCGGCCTGCAGCGAGGTGACGGTCAGGACGGGGTCCTCGCCCTGCGCGGTCAGGGCCGAGAGCCGGCCGGCCAGATCGGCCAGCGGGGGCACGGGGTTGACCGCGAGCGCGGGCATCGCCGCGTGCCCGCCCCGGCCGCCGACCTCGGCGCGGAACCCGTCGGCGGACGCCATGAGGGTGCCCGCCCGTGCCGCGACCACGCCCGAGGGCAGGTTGGGCGTGACGTGGATCGCGAAGGCGGCGTCGGCCCCGCCGGGACCCAGCAGGTCCGCGAACGCCTCGTCCTCCAGCACCGCGAGGGCGCCGTCGTGGCCCTCCTCGCCGGGCTGGAAGACGAACAGCACCTCGCCGCGCAGCTCTTCGCGGCGCCCGGCCAGCAGCCGGGCCGCGCCGAGCAGCATGGCGACGTGCGCGTCGTGCCCGCAGCTGTGGGCGACGCCCGGCGTGCGGCTGGCGAACTCCTCGCCGCTGTTCTCCGTGACCGGCAGGGCGTCGGTGTCGGCCCGCAGCACCACCCGGCCGCCCGGCCGGCCGGTGCTCAGACGGGCGACGACCGAGGTCCCACGGGTTCCCGAGCGAACCTCCAGGCCGCCGATGCCGGCCAGTTCGGCCAGGATCAGCTCCCGCGTGCGGGGGTTGTCCAGACCGGTCTCCGGTTCGGCGTGCAGGGTGCGGCGCACCCGGACGACGTGGTCCGCGAGGGCCTCGGCGGTGCCGGCGGCGGTCATGCGGCCTCCTCGACGGGATCGGCGGCCGGGGGGACGGCCGGGGTGGTGGCGGGCGGCTCGCCCGGGGAGGGAAGAGTGGCGACGAGCAGCATGGCGAACACCGCGACGCAGCCGGACGTGATGATCAGCGGGACGTAGGAGTGCTCCCGGTCGAAGATCATGCCGCCCAGCTGGCTGCTGAGGGCCGCGCCGATCTGGTGGGCCGTCCAGATCAGGCCCATCACGACGCCCTTGACCTCGACGGGGAAGACGCGCAGCACCCACACGGACGTGGCGACCACGGTCACCAGGTAGCTCGCGCCGAACAGCACGCCGAAGACGAGCACCAGCGTCGCGTTGGGGTGGACGGCGATCAGGAACATCGAGATCGCGCGCAGCGCGTAACCGCCGACGAGGACCCGCTTGATGAAGCCGCGGTCGCACAGCCGGCCCGCGATGAGCGAACCGATGATCTCGCAGATGCCCAGCAGCACGAGGCTGAGCGAGCTGACGCCCGAGTCCACGTGCATGTCGGACAGGTAGGTGAGCATGTGCACGTCGATGAACGCCATCGTCGCCCCGCAGGCGAAGAAGGCGCCGGCGAGCCGCCACAGCACCGAGGAGCCCACGACCATCCGCCAGCGGGCGCCGAACCCGCCCGGGGCGGTGGCCGCGCGGGCAGCCGGGGCGCGGGCCGGCATGCGCCGGGCGAGCAGCACCGTCAGCGGCGCGATGACCACGAGCAGCAGGACGCCGAGGCCGTCCAGCACGTACTGCCAGTCCGTGTGGTGGCCCAGCCACGTCCACAGCGGCACCAGCAGCATGAAGCCCGCCGCGGTGCCGTTGGTCAGCAGGGCGTAGAAGAAGCCCTTCTTGCCGTCGCTGAAGAGCCGGTCGACGAGCACGCCGATCGGCACGTAGGACAGCATCGTGTACGCGAACGACACGAGCACGCCGTAGACGGCCACGAAAGCCGGGAACGCCGAGAGGTTGGCGCACAGCAGCAGGGAGACGCCGGCCAGGCAGGTGCCGGTCATGAGCACGCGCGCCGGGCCGATGCGGTCGGCCAGCATGCCGGTCAGCGGCGCGGCGAACGCGTACGTGACCGCGAAGACCGTGGTGGCGAGGGCGAACGAGCCCCGGTGCTGCCCGAAGGTCTCGGCCATCGGCTCGAAGTAGACCTGCACGGTGTTCTTGAGCGCCGAGCCGAGCAGGCAGACGACGAAGCCCAGGGAAGCGGCGAGGACGAGGCCCTTCGGAAAGGACCTCGCCCCCGCCTCGGACCGGCTGGTCACACGGCCCCCGTCAGGTGGCGCTCGGCCACGCCTTCGTACATGCCCTGGAAGAGCTTGCAGGTGTGCTCGACGACCTCGAGGGCCTCCTGCTGCATGGCGGAGTCCTTGCACAGGTCGACGACGAGCGCCACGCCCTCGCGCACGTGACCGACGTCCTCCTTGGCGTGCACGGAGAAGAACAGGGTGTCCTGCTCCGTGACCCCGTAGACCTTGCCGAGCAGCGTGTGGCGGTTCTGCCCCGCGGTGTCCTCCAGGTTCTGGCCCTCGCTGGCCACCATGACGGCCGCCGCACCCAGGTGGTACCGGGAGGGGTCCTTGCAGAGCTCCATCCGGTAGTCGATGAGCTCCTGGGTCTGCGGGTAGGCGACGGCGGCGTCGCGGGTCTCGTCGTCGATGCGGATGGCCCGTATGAAGTCCTCCATCAGCCGGACGTGGTTCTTGGTGCCCGAGAGCCGGCCCGTCTCCTCCTCGTACATGTTCACCAGCAGCGCCTTCTTGTGCTTGGGCAGCGGGCAGTAGAAGAAGAGGTGCTCGATGTAGGTGAGGAAGTTCTTGGTGAGCTGGTAGCCCTGCAGCGTGGTCGCGTGCAGCAGGTCCCAGTTCGCCTTGGGCTTGACGAGCTCCATCACCAGCGGGTGGGCGACGGAGGTGTTCTCGTCGAGGATCTGGTAGAGCTTGTCGCGGAATTCCTTGCGGTCGAGCATGGTCATGCCTCCTGGTGGGAGAATTGTTCCTTCAACTGGGCAACCCGCTGGGCGAGATAGACGCCGGCGTAGCTCTCGCCGTCGACGCGGCCGTAGTCGGGCAGGCGCCCGTACTCGGCGAAGCCGAAGCGCCGCCACACCTTTTCCGCGGGGATGCCCTCGCGGACGTCCAGGCGGAGCAGTTCGATGCCGACTTCCTCGGCGCGGCGGGCTATTTCGCAGAGCGCCGCCGGGACGATGCCGCGGCCCCGGTGCTCGGGGTGGACGGCCCCGGTCGTCAGCTCCGCGATGTGGCGCTGGTTCGCGGTGGCCGGCCGGGTCATGGCCACGCACCCGACCGATGCGCCGGACTCGGTGCGGATGACGAGGAGGTGCTTGCGCCCGGAGCCCAGGCCGGCGGTGAGCGTGGTCACCAGCTGCTGCACCTGGTCGCCCGCGGGGTCCGGTGGCAGGCCGATGAACGGGTCCGTCCGGGAGACCTCGGAGACCAGCCCGGGTACGTCCCCGGGCAGGTCCTCGGCGGTCTCGATCCACTGGTAGCTGTACACGTGCTCCTGCTCCTCGGGAGGGCAGCGGTGCCGGCCGGCTGCGGGCCGGGCACCGCACGGGCGGTGGGTCGGGCCGTGCCGCTCAGACGGCGGCCATCGGCGAGCTGTCCGCGGCCATGGCGGCCTCGGCAGCGGAGTTGAGAACGGCGGTCGTCGCCGGGGCGTGCCGGGGAGTAAACGGTTCTGCAGCACTGACGGCCCGCAGGACGCTTCCCCGCGACAGCGGTTCGAGCGCCGCGGCGCGGCTGCGCACCTCCGACAGCGGGAGGTCGACGTCCAGGCCCTGTGCGGCCAGCCAGCCGTCGTCGTAGACGGTCTCCAGATAGCGCTGACCGGTGTCGCTGAGCACGCAGGCGATACGGGCCCCCGGAGCGGCGCGCTGCGCCAGGTGCAGGCCCACGAACGCCACCGAGCCGCTGGACGACCCGGCCAGCAGGCCCTCGCGGCGGGCGAGGTGGCGGCAGGTCGCGAAGGCGTCCCGGTCGCCCACCTGGTACATGGCGTCGACCAGGTCGAGGTCGAGGTTGGACGGCGGCCAGGCCAGCCCGATCCCGGACTGCAGGTAGGCGTGCCGCTCGCTGGCGAAGATGCCCGAGCCGACGGCGTCCACGCCGATGACCCGGGTGGCGGGGGAGTGCCGGCGCGTGTACTCGGAGAGCCCCCTTAGCTGGCCGGCCGTGCTGACGGCCACCACCAGGTAGTCCAGCCGCCCCTCCATCTGGGAGAGGATCTCCGGCCCCGTGCCCTGGTAGTGGGCGGCGGCGTTCATCAGACTGAAGTGCTGGTCGGGCCGGAAGGCGTGCTCGATCTCGACGGCCAGCCGGTTGGCGGTCTCCAGCCGCGGCCGGAAGTACCCCCCGGACTCGTCGGGCTCGGTGACCACGACGATCTCGGCCCCGTAGGCCTCCATCACCCTGCGGTGCGCGGGCGGCAGCTTGGGGTCCACGACGATGATCACGCGGTGGCCGAGCACGGCACCGATCATCGCCAGCGCGATGCCGAAATTGCCGCTGGTGGCCTCGATGATCACGCCGTCGGGACGCAACAGCCCCTGCCGCAGGGCCTCTTCGATCAGGAACTTCGCCGCCCGGTCCTTGACGCTCCCCCCGGGGTTGAGCGCCTCCCACTTCGCGAACAGGGCGGCGGAGCCCGCGGGCGCCAGCTTTTCCAGCCGGACGAGCGGCGTGCTGCCCACGGCGTCCAGGACGGTCATCGCGGGCTCACCCCGCCGACGGCAGAAACCAACCGCCGTGTGGCGCTGCGCACTTCGACGCAGCGCGTTAAGAATCCGTGATTCATGACATGCCCCCGTGTCCATTTCACGATGAAGTCGCGGCAGTCCTTACCGAAGCACCGGGCCGCTCGGTAGAAGGAGCCACTCGCCCCGGGGCCGCGGCGTTGCCGCCCGAGGTGGGGATGGGAGAAGCGGGCCTACGGGTGCGATCAGACGCGATGAACCGCGCCGCACACCACTCCGCTGCGTACCCCCGTACGCAAAAAATCATCTCCGGGTGGCAGGGTCGTGTCAATCAAGATCTTCTGTGCGTCCGGTCAAGAGATCCCCTGCGGGCCGGTCTCCGCGGGGGATCGATGGCTCCGGAAACGAAGAAGGACCCCAGCAGCGCTGGGGTCCTTCTCTTAAGTGTCCGAGGGGGGACTTGAACCCCCACGCCCGATAAAGGGCACTAGCACCTCAAGCTAGCGCGTCTGCCATTCCGCCACCCGGACCAGGTGTTTTCGCCTTCCGGGCCGTGGCCCTTCCGACGAGGAAAACAATACCAAAGATCCGGGGGTGCTCGATCACGTGGCCGGGGCAGCGGCCCCGGCGGGTGTTGCGGGCGGATGTCGGCAGCATTGCGGCCTTGGGCCCGGGCGGCCGGAGAGAGAGGATGGCGAAGGACCCACGCCGTGGGCCGCCCTCGCCGGTGGCCGGCGGCAGCGAACCAGGAGGAGGCAGCGTGAGCGAGTCGAAGCCGGCCGGGGCCGGGGCGGGCAGGGGTGGCAGGGGTGGCGAGGACGAGGTCGTCGACCTCTGCCGCGACCTGATCCGGATCGACACCAGCAACTACGGCGACCACTCCGGGCCGGGCGAGCGCGCCGCCGCCGAGTACGTGGCGGAGAAGCTCGCCGAGGTCGGGCTCGAACCGCAGATCTTCGAGTCCCACAAGGGGCGCGCCTCGACCGTGGCGCGGATCGAGGGCGAGGACCCCTCCCGTCCGGCGCTGCTCATCCACGGTCACACCGACGTCGTCCCGGCCAACGCCGCGGACTGGACCCACCACCCCTTCGCGGGGGAGATCGCCGACGGGTGCCTGTGGGGCCGCGGTGCGGTGGACATGAAGGACATGGACGCGATGACCCTCGCGGTCGTCCGCGACCGCATGCGCACGGGCCGCAAGCCCCCGCGCGACGTGGTGCTCGCCTTCCTCGCGGACGAGGAGGCCGGCGGCGTCTACGGCGCGCGCCACCTGGTGGACAAGCACCCCGGGCTCTTCGAGGGCGTGACCGAGGCGATCGGCGAGGTCGGCGGCTTCTCCTTCACGGTCAACGAGAACCTGCGGCTCTATCTGATCGAGACGGCCCAGAAGGGCATGCACTGGATGCGGCTCACGGTCGACGGCACCGCCGGCCACGGCTCCATGACCAACAAGGACAACGCGATCACGGAGCTGTGCGAGGCGGTCGGCCGGCTGGGGCGGCACGAGTTCCCGGTGCGGATGACCAAGACCGTGCGGTCCTTCCTCGACGAGCTCTCCGACGCCCTCGGCACGCCGCTCGACCCCGAGGACATGGAGACGACGCTCGCCAAGCTCGGCGGCATCGCCAAGATGATCGGCACCACGCTCCGCAACACCGCCGCCCCGACCATGCTGGGCGCGGGGTACAAGGTCAACGTCATCCCGGGGCAGGCCACGGCGCACGTGGACGGAAGGTTCCTGCCGGGGTACGAGGAGGAGTTCCTCGCCGACCTCGACCGCATCCTCGGCCCGCGCGTCAAGCGGGAGGACGTGCACGCGGACAAGGCGCTGGAGACGAGCTTCGACGGCAGGCTCGTGGACGCCATGCAGTCGGCCCTCAAGGCGGAGGACCCGATCGCGCGCGCCGTGCCGTACATGCTCTCCGGCGGGACGGACGCGAAGTCGTTCGACGATCTGGGCATCCGGTGCTTCGGTTTCGCGCCGCTGCAGCTGCCGCCGGAGCTGGACTTCGCGGGGATGTTCCACGGCGTCGACGAACGAGTGCCCCTGGAGGGTCTGAAGTTCGGCGCACGTGTTCTCGACCGGTTCCTCGATCAGTGCTGAAGTGAGCTTTAAACCCCGTAAATTCGTGCCGAGTTAACCGTAACGAGTGAATGATCTGAGGGTTGCGTAGCCCGATTACCTCCTCGTCGTTACAGGTGTGCGGTCCGCGGCTGGGACCGCATTGCCAACAAGGAGGAATCCATGATCAAGAAGGTCGTCGCTTCCGCGGCCGTTACCGGTGGTCTCGTGCTCGCGGGTGCTGGCCTGGCCGCTGCGGACTCCGGCGCCCAGGGGGCCGCCGTGAATTCGCCCGGTGTGGTCTCCGGCAACGTCATCCAGGTCCCGGTCCAGGTGCCGGTGAACGCCTGCGGCAACACGATCAACATCGTCGGGCTGCTCAACCCCACGTTCGGCAACACCTGCGTCAACAGCTGACGTCGTGCCTCAACCCGTAAGGGTCTGACATGGGCGGCTCCGGAGTGACTTGTGTGCACTCCGGAGCCGCCCGGGCTTTCGATGCGCGAGCATGTGGACACTTTGTCCCTATTGCTGGCGTATATCCGTATAGCGTAAGCAGAGAGGCAGGACTCATGCGACAGGTCACCAAGAAGGGCCTGATGACTGCAGCGGCGGCGAGTGGTGTACTCGCGGCCGTGACCGGCAGCTACGCCCAGGCGTCGTCCGGGGCCGGTGGCCACGCGGCGAACTCGCCCGGTGTGGCCTCGGGCAACACCGTCCAGGTCCCGGTCCACGTGCCGGTGAACGCCTGCGGCAACACCGTGAACGTCATCGGGGCGCTCAACCCGGCCTCGGGCAACACGTGTGTCAACGGCGGGCACCACGGGGGCGGCCACGGCGGCAAGGGCCACGGCGGCGGCAACCACGGGCACGGCGGTTCCGGTGCCCACGGCGCCACCACCGACTCGCCCGGCGTGGCCTCGGGCAACACCGTCCAGGTGCCGGTCGAGGTGCCGGTCAACGCCTGCGGCAACAGCGTCAACGTCGTCGGCGTGGGCAACCACACCACGGGCAACAAGTGCGCCAACGTCGACCACGGCGACGAGCACGGCTGGCCGGGGCACCCCGGGCACCCGGGCAAGCCGGGCCACCCCGGCAAGCCCGGTCACCCCGGCGGGCACGACTGCACCCACGAGCCGTCGCACCACAACCCGCCCGGCAAGGACCACGGTCACAAGCCGCCGACGGACCACTCGTCGGACCACCACAAGCCGGGCGGCCACACCCCGGGCAAGGACAAGCCGGCCGACCACACCCCCGCCGGGCACAAGCCCGCGCGGGTGGACGCCGCGCACACTCCCGCCCCCGAGGTGAAGGGCGAGCACAAGGCGGCCCCCGCCGTCTCCGCGGCCCACGGTCCGGCGGCCAAGGCCGTTGAGCTCGCGCACACCGGCGCGGGCCAGCTGGGCATGGCCGGCGCCGCCAGCGCCGGTCTGCTGCTCGGCGGCGCGGTCATCTACCGCCGCGCGCGGGCCGGACAGAACTGACCCGGAGCACCCGGAAGCGGTTCGCACGGCACGGAGCGGGTCCCGCGACGCGGGACCCGCTCCGTCTGCGTGTCACCAGGTGGCGCGCACCTGGCGGATGATCCTGCGGCGCAGCCGCACCTTGCGGCTGCCGTCGGGGTAGAGGCGAAGTCGGTCCAACTCCCAGTGTCCGTACTCGGCGTGGTCGGTCAGCAGGCGTGTGGCGGCACCCCGGGAGACCCCCCGCGGCACATACACATCACAGAATTCGTATTCCGGCATCGCATCTATTGTGCGGGAACGGGCCCGGTGCGGATAGCGTCTGCACTATGTCTGATGCTGCGCAGCCATCCGCTGCCGAGGTACGCGCCGCCGCCGAGGCGGTCAAAGCCGCTCTGGACCGCCACCTCGACGCCGTCGAACGCCGTTCGGGGGAGGACGACCCGGCCGTTTACGCCGCGTTCAACGAGCTGGCCGCGACAGCCGAGGCGTACGACGAGCTGCTGTACGACGCCTACGACGAGGTCACCCCCTTCGAGATCCCCGGGGACGACACCCTGCCCGCCTACGCGGGGCCGGAGGAGCCGAGCGCACTCAGCCTCCTGATCCGCAGGGACTACGCGGTGGTCGAGCCGCAGCGGCTGCTCGCCCAGGCCCAGCGGGTCGCCGACCTCGACCCCGACGTCGACACCCCGGCCGGGCCCGCGGCGGCCGCGGCCGTGGGCAACGTGGGCGGCAGCGTGCACGCCGCGCTCGGGGTGATCTTCGGTGAGTACGAGCCGGACGAGATCGCCTCGCGGCACAAGGAGTTCGGCCTGGAGGAAGGCGACTCCACGCTCTGGGTCACCGCATCGGACGAGCCCGCCGAGCCGGGCGAGTGGCTGTCGGCGCCCTTCGAGCAGGCCGACCCGCAGCGGGTGATCTGCCGTTTCGACGTCAGCGCGGTCTTCGACGAGGACCTGGACGGCGATGACGACGACAGTGATGACGATGACGGCGACGACGATGACGGCGACGATGACGGCCTCGACGGCCTCGACGACGAGGTGGACGTCATCGACGAGGACGCCGCGGACGGTGCCCCGGCGAGCGGGGCAGGAGGCGCGCCGCCCTCGCCGACGAAGCCCTGACCCGCTCCGGGCCCGGCGGACGCCCGGGCCCGGAACCGGGCGGCCTCACTCGGACGGGCGGTCCTGGGCCTGCAGCAGCGCCCGCAGCCGGGTCGTCCGCTCCTTGGCCGGGATCTCCGCTACGGCGCGGGGCAGCGCCTGGTCCACGCCGTGCACGACGGACAGGTGCTGCTCGGCCCGGCCGAACGCCGTGTAGATCCACGAGCGCGTCAGCGTGGCGGCCGCGTCCCCCGGGAGGACGACCACGGCCGCGGGCCAGCGCGCCCCGACCGCCTGGTGGGCGGTGACGGCCCAGCCGTGACGTACGGTCTCGGCCACGCGCTCCCGCGGGACGAGGACGGAGGAGCCGCCGCAGTCCAGCCGGAGCCCCTCCTGCTCCGCTCCGGTCACCGTGCCGGGGAGCATCCGGCCCGGCGCCGGGACGTACGCCACCCGGTCGCCCGGATCGAAGCCGCCGAACCGCCCGGGGCCGGGGTTGAGCCGCTCCTTCAGCGCCGCGTTGAGCGCGCGGGTGCCGGCCGGGCCGCCGTGGCCCGGCGTGATCACCTGGGTGTGCCCGGCGGGCACGCCGATGGCACGCGGGATGGAATCCACCACCAGCTGCACCGTGCGGTGCACCGCCTCGCCCGGATCGCGCACCGGGACGATCACGACCTCCTTGCCGGGGGTCGCGGGCTGCGACAGCTCGCCGACGCCGATGCCCGACACCAGCTCGCCGACCGGGCCCTCGTCCGGCGTGCGGGAGACGACTGCGGGGCAGACGCGGGCCGCCACCACGTCCGCGAAGACCCGGCCCGGGCCCGCGGACCACAGCACCGCCGGGTCGCCGCTCAGCACCAGGCGGGTGCCGTCGGCGAGGGACTCCACGAGCATCGCGGCGGTTTCGACGTCGAGCTGGGGGGTGTCCAGGACGGCCAGCAGGTCGAGGGCGAGGGCGCCGTCCTCGTCGCGCCCGGGGCCCTCCGCGCCGGAGAGCAGGCCGGCCACGGTGACCGCTTCCGGATCGCCCGCCGCGGCCAGGCGCCGGCGCCCGTCCTCGGTGTGCGCGGCGGCGTACGCGCGCAGGCCCAGGGAACGGGCCGCGGCCACGAGGGCCGCCGGTTCGGCGCGGGCCGCCTCGCCGCCGCTGTGCGTGACGAGGCCGGCGGACGCGGCGGCGCGGACCAGCTCGGCGGCGGAGGGGGAGCCGGTGGCGGCCGCCGCCGGCTCCCAGTCCTCGGGGCCGGCCGTGAAAGTGCTGATCAGCCGGGCCAGGCCGTCGGCGAGGCTCTCCTCGGCCATGGCGCAGCGCTCCAGGCCGAAGAGCAGCCGGACCGGGACCTCCTCGTCCTCGCCCTGAGGCGCGGGGGCGCCCGGCGCGGGCTCCACGGCCTCCTGGAACACCAGGGCCGTGCCCTCGGCGAGGGCGGCCTGCAGGGCCTCGTCCGGATCCGGGACGGAGTGGCGGGCGAGGGCCGCGCGCAGGGCCGCGGCCCCCAGGACGGTGTGCCCTTCGAGCGCGGCGCGCTCCAGCAGCCGACCCGTCAGGGCGCGGGCCCGGCGCTCGTCACCCGGCCCCGCCTCCGGGCCCAGCAGGGCGCGGGCGAAGCCGTCCGCTTGCTCGGGCCGCACGCCCGCGACCGCCAGCAGCTGCCAGGGATCCTCGCGCAGCGCCTCGGCCGCCTGCTCGCCCAGGGCCTCGGCCACGGGGGCCGCGAGCTGCTCGGGAGCGCCGCCCGCGGCGAGGACCTGCCGCACCGCGGCGAGGCCCTCCGCGTCGATCCGGGGGCCGGCGGCGGGGGCGGGCGCGGGCGCCGCCTGCCGGGGCGGACGCGCGGGCGCGGCCTTGCGCGCGGGGCGCGGCGCCTCCGTGAAGAACGACGCCGCGGAGCGCTCTCCGCTCTCCACGGCCCGCACGGCCGCGGCGAGCGCCTCGGCGACGGAGTTCTTGGGAGCACCCGGCGCGGGGGACTCTCCACCGGCCGCCGCACCGGCACCCTGTGAGCCCGGCGCGCTCTGCGCGGCCTGCGGTCCACCGGGGTGCCCGGCGCTGCCGGGTGCGGGCTCGCCCTCAGGGGCGGGCGTGGTGCCCGGCGCGGCGGGGTCCGGCTCCGCTTCGGCGGCGCCGGCCTCTTCGGCCGGTGCGTCGCCGTCCGTCCGCGAGCCCTGCGCCGGCCGCGCGGCCTGCGGTTCGCCGGGGTGCCCGGCGCTGCCGGGCGCGGGGGTGGCGGGCTCGTCCGCGGAGGCGGCGTCCGCGCGGGCGGTGGCGGACGCGTCCGGCGTGCCGGCGGCTGCGTCGGCCGTGGGGTCCCCGCTCACGGCGTCAGCCGGATCCGCGGGGTCGCCCGCGCGGCGATCGGTGTTCACAGGGTGCTCCAGTCCTGATCGGGATAGCGGTGCACGGGCGCCGACACATCGTCCAGCGCACGGCAGATCTCGTCGGGAAGCGTAAGGCTCTCCACTGACAGTGCGGCCCTGAGCTGCTGCGCGGTGCGCGCGCCGACGATCGGGGCGACGACGCCGGGGCGGTCGCGGACCCAGGCGAGGGCGACCTTCAGGGCCGTCGTGGCGAGGCCGTCCGCGGCGGTGGCGACGGCGTCCACCACGCGCCCGGCGGTCTCGTCGAGGTAGGGGGCGACGAAGGGTGCCAGGTGCTCGGAGGCGCCCCGGGAGTCGGCGGGCGTGGCGTGGCGGTACTTGCCGGTGAGCACGCCGCGGCCCAGCGGGGAGGAGGGCAGCACCCCGATCCCGAGCTCCAGCGCGGCCGGCAGCACCTCCCGCTCGATGCCGCGCTGCAGCAGGGAGTACTCCATCTGGGTGCCGGCCAGCCGCGTCCGCACGCCGGGGGCGGCGAGCTGCCACGTGGCGGCCATGGCGAGCTGCCAGCCGCAGAAGTTGGACACGCCGGCATAGCGGGCGCGCCCGCTGGTGACGGCGATGTCGACGGCCTGCAGGGTCTCCTCGAGGGGCGTGTGGGGGTCGAAGGCGTGGATCTGCCACAAATCCACGTGATCGGTGCCGAGCCGCTCCAGGGAGGCGTCGAGCGCGGAGAGCAGGTGGCCGCGCGAACCGTCGAAGCGCCGGTCGGGGTCGGGGACGCTGCCGGACTTGGTCGCGATGACCAGGTCGCGGCGGGGCACGAGGTCCTCCATCAGCTGTCCGAGGAGATACTCGGCGGCGCCGTCCGCGTAGACGTCCGCGGTGTCGATCAGGGTGCCGCCGGCCTCCCAGAAGGTCTTCAACTGCTCCGCCGCGCCGCTCTCGTCGGTGTCCCGGCCCCAGGTGAGCGTGCCGAGCCCGAGCCGGGAGACCCGCAGGCCCGTGCGGCCGAGATGCCTCAGTTCCATGAGCGCTGAGGTTACTGGTCCCGGCCCCGGCCGTGGCCGCCTGTGGACGACGCCCCGCGGCGCCCCGTGGACCGCGCGCCGCGGACCCACTCCGGCGGGGGACGGCGGCGGGCCG
Organism: Streptomyces sp. URMC 124; assembly: GCF_051386455.1. Lineage (NCBI taxonomy): Bacteria > Bacillati > Actinomycetota > Actinomycetes > Kitasatosporales > Streptomycetaceae > Streptomyces > Streptomyces sp. URMC 124. The sequence goes on along the minus strand of NZ_JBPQTS010000046.1, from coordinate 28,847 downwards.
GTGACGTATCCCGCGTCCGCGCGCTACAGTCCCCGGAACAACGACGTTACTGATCGGTAAGGGGAGCCCGCCATGAGTGGAATGAGGCTGGGGATCAACCTCGGTTACTGGGGCGCCGGCATGGACGCCGACAACCTCGCCGTCGCCCGCGAGGCCGACCGGCTGGGCTACTCGGTCTGCTGGGCCGCCGAGGCCTACGGCTCCGACGCGGCCACCGTCCTGTCCTGGGTCGCCGCGCAGACCGAGCGCATCGACGTCGGCTCGGGCATCTTCCAGATCCCCGCCCGCACGCCCACCATGACGGCGATGACCGCCGCGACCCTCGACTCGCTCTCCGGCGGCCGCTTCCGGCTGGGCCTCGGCGTCTCCGGCCCGCAGGTCTCCGAGGGCTGGTACGGCGTGCGGTTCGACAAGCCGCTCGCCCGCACCCGCGAGTACGTCGAGATCATCCGCAAGGCCATGTCCCGCGAGCGCCTCACCCATGAAGGGGACAACTGGACGCTGCCGCTCCCCGGCGGCCCGGGCAAGCCCATCAAGCTCACCGTCCACCCCGTCCGCGAGCACATCCCGCTGTACATCGCCGCCATCGGCCCGAAGAACCTGGAGCAGACCGGCGAGATCGCCGACGGCGCCCTCCTCGTCTTCTTCGCCCCCGAGCACGCCGAGGAGACCACGCTCGGCGCGCTGCGCGCCGGCCGCGCGAAGGCCGGCAAGGACCTGGAGGGCTTCGACCTCGTCCCGACCGTCCCCATGGCCGTGGGCGACGACGTCGACGGCCTGGCCGACCTCTTCCGCCCGTACACCGCGCTCTACGTCGGCGGCATGGGCAGCGCCAAGCAGAACTTCTACAACAAGCTCGCGCAGCGCATGGGCTACGAGAAGGCCGCCGCAGAGATCCAGGAGAAGTACCTCTCGGGCGACAAGGAAGGCGCCGCCGCGGCCGTCCCGCGCGACCTGATCGACTCCACCACCCTCATCGGCTCCGTGGAGCGCATCGCCGACCGCATGCAGGCCTACGCCGCGGCCGGCGTGACCACCCTCTCGCTCGCCCCGGCGGGCTTCACCCTGGACGAGCGGATCGCGAGCCTGCGGGCGGGCGTCGAGGCCCTGGAGCGCGCCGGCCTGGCGTGACGCGGGAGCGGAAGCCGACGGCCGTGGTGGGGGCTCGGGGTGTCTTCCCCGCCACGGCCGGTACAGAGCACAACGCCCGTACGGGCACCGGGTTACGCGCCCGGGACCGCTTCCGGCGTCGCGCATTCGGCCGAGTGGACGCCGCCCCCGATTGCCGCTTCCCCGGCGGGGCACTTGACTCGGGTTTCACGGGACGTACGCGAAATGCGCCGTGAACGGAGGTGTGTCCGTCATGCTCTCGGCCAGAAGCCTGTTCCAGGAGATCCTCGACGACGACGAGGCGTTCCGGCTCTTCTGCTCCATCGCGGCCAGCGGCGAAGCCCAGGGCGGCTGGGAGAACGGCCGCATCGCCGCGCTCGTCCCCGCCGAACTGCGGGCCCTCGCGCCGAAGATCGCCCGGCACGGCGCCGACGAGGACAAGCACGGCCGGATCTTCCAGGCCCTGCTGCGCAAACGCGGCCTGACCCCCGGACCGGTGCCGGCCGGCACCGACTACACGATGCTTCTCGAACGCCGCGGCATCGGCCTGCCCCACGCCCTGCTCCGCGGCGAACGGCCGCTGACCGAGGAGGACATCGTCACCTACCTCGCGCACAGCCGCGTCACCGAACAGCGCGCCGCCGACCAGATGCGGCTGCTCACCGCGCACTTCGGCGACCACCCCGAAGTCGGCAAGGCGTTCCGGATGATCGCCGGCGACGAGGCCGGCCACCTCGCGTACTGCCACGAGGAGCTGCTGCGCCTGGCGCGCGCCGGGCACGGCCGGACCATCCGGGCGGTGCTGCGGGAGAGTGCCCGCGCCGAGAGCCGCGTCTACCGGGACGTGAGCCTGGCCTTCATGGAGCGCATCGGCGCCCTCCTGGGCTGGTCCCGGCCGAAGGCCCTCGTGCTCTCACTCGGCATCCGCGCGCTGCACCGCTACGAGCGGCTCGCCGGCCGGCGGCGGATGGTCGCCCTGCGCATGCCGCAGCGCCGCGACGCGCTCGGCGGACCACCGGAGACGGCACCCGAGTTCGCCTGACCCGGCGCGAACGGCGGAAGGGTAGCCTCAAAGCCGGCCGGTAAGCCTCACAGCCGGCCCGGAGCCTCACAGCCGGCCGGGAGCCTCACAGCCAGCCGCGCCGCTTGAACATCCGGTGCAGCCAGAACACCAGCCCCGCCATCACCACCACGACCACCGGATAGCCCCACGGCTGCCGCAGCTCCCACATGTGGTCGAAGTTCATGCCGTAGATGCCGGCGACCATCGTCGGCACCGCGGCCATCGCCGCCCACGCCGAGATCTTGCGCATGTCGTCGTTCTGCTGGACGCCCATCTGCGCCAGGTGGGCGGACAGTATGTCCGACAGCAGCCGGTCCAGGCCCTCCACCGACTCGTTCGCCCGCGTCAGGTGGTCGCTCACGTCGCGGAAGAAGGGCTGCGAGCGCTCGGGCACGAACGGCACGCCCGCGCCCGCCAGCCGCGTCATCGGCTCGGCCAGCGGGGCCGTGGCCCGCCGGAACTCCAGCACCTGGCGCTTGAACGAGTAGATCCGCGACGCGGTGTTCCTGGTGTCCCCGCCCAGGGGGGCGAACACCTCCGTCTCCAGCTCCTCCAGGTCCGCCTGGAGCTCGCCCGCCACCTCGATGTAGTGGTCCACGACCGCGTCGCACACCGCGTACAGCACCGACGTGGGCCCGTGCCGCAGCACCTCCCGCTCCTGCTCCAGACGTTCCCGCACCTGGGCGAGCGGGCTGCCCTCGCCGTGCCGCACGGTCACCACGAAGGAGTCGCCGACGAACAGCATCAACTCGCCCGTCGTCACGGTGTCCGCGTCGTCGTCGTACGTGACGGGCTTGAGCACCAGGAACAGCGAGCCGTTGTAGATCTCCAGCTTGGGCCGCTGGTGCGCCTTGAGCGCGTCCTCGACCGCCAGCGGGTGCAGGTGGAACTCGCTGGTGATGAGCTCGAACTCCTCCTCCGTCGGCTCGTGCAGCCCGACCCACAGGAAGGAGTCGCCTGCGGCGCGCGCCTCGTCGAGGGCGTCGGAGAAGTCGGCGGGGCCCTCGGTGCGGCAGCCGTCCCGGTAGATAGCGCAGTCCACGATCACGCAGGGCATTTTGCCGCCGATCAGCTTCCTACACATGCCCCGGACACGCCAGGCCGGTCCGAAGGCCGCCGGCGCCGCGGGATCCCGCCGCCGGCACCACGGGAACCCGCCCGCACCGCCGCGGTCCGCCGGGACGGCCTACGCTGGCGGCCATGCCCACGCTGATCCTGGTCCGGCACGGCCGGTCCACCGCCAACACCGGGGGAGTGCTCGCCGGACGGACCCCGGGCATCGCCCTGGACGAGCGCGGCGCCGCCCAGGCGGCCGCCCTCCCGGGCCGGCTCGCGCAGGTGCCGCTCGCCGCGGCCGTCACGAGCCCCCTGCAGCGCTGCCGCGAGACCCTGGCGCCCCTCCTCGCCGCGCGCCCCGGCCTGCCGCTGCACACCGACGAGCGCGTCGGCGAGTGCGACTACGGCGACTGGTCCGGCCGCACCATCGCCGAGCTCACGGGCGAACCGCTGTGGGAGGTCGTCCAGCGCCACCCCTCCTCCGCCGCCTTCCCGGGCGGCGAGTCCGTCCGCGCCATGCAGGCCCGCGCCGTCGACGCCGTCCGCGACTGGAACGAGCGGGTGGAGGCCGAGCACGGGCACGACGCCTGCTACCTCGTGTGCACGCACGGGGACATCATCAAGGCGCTCGTCGCCGACGCCCTCGGCATGCACCTGGACCTCTTCCAGCGCATCGCCGTCGACCCCTGCTCGGTGACGGCCGTCCGCTACACCCGCCTGCGCCCCTTCCTGGTGCGCCTCGGCGACACCGGGGACCTGCGCGGCCTCGTACCGCCCGGGGAGGCGCCCGCGCAGGCGCGCAGCCCCGAGGCGGACGGTGTCGTGGGGGGCGGGGCGGGGGCACCGTGATCGTGCCGCGCAGTAGGGTGGTGGCGCGGCACAGGCCGCCTCTCCACCCTTGACCCGGCACCGGAGAAGACCCGACCGCCCGAACCGCCCGAACCAAATGGAGCAGGACGTTGTCCCGTCAGGTGTTCCTCTACGACCCGCCGGACCGTTTCGTCGCCGGTACGGTCGGGCTGCCTGGCCGCCGCACCTTCTTCCTCCAGGCCACCGCGGCCGGCCGCACGACGAGCGTCGCCCTCGAGAAGGCCCAGGTCGAAGCGCTCGCCGAGCGCATCGACGAACTGCTCGACGAGGTGGTCCGGCGCACCGGCGGCAGCGCCCCGGTGCCCGCGGTGGCCCCCGCCGAGCTCACCGACACGGCCCCGCTGCAGACCCCCGTCGAGGAGGAGTTCCGTGTCGGCACCATGGCCCTGGCCTGGGACGGCGAGCACCAGCGCATGATCGTCGAGGCGCAGGCCCTCGTCGAGCTGGACGCCGACACCGACGAGGACCTCGCCGAGGCCGAGGAGCGCCTCCTGCAGGACGAGGCGAACGGCCCGCCGATGCTGCGCGTGCGGATCACCGGCACCATGGCCCGCGCCTTCGCCAAGCGCGCCCTGGAGGTCGTGAACGCCGGCCGCCCGCCGTGCCCCCTGTGCAGCCTGCCGCTCGACCCGGAGGGACACGTATGTCCGCGCCAGAACGGATACCGCCGCGGGGCGTGAAGCCTCCGGGCGTGACGCCGCACGAACTGCTGGCCAAGGGCGAGCTGACCGTGCGCGGCCGGATCGCCGAGGCGTCCAACGCGGTGCTGTACTGCACGGTCGAGTACGGCGGCGTGAGCGCCGCCTGCGTCTACAAGCCCGTCGCGGGCGAGCGGCCCCTGTGGGACTTCCCCGACGGCACCCTGGCCCAGCGCGAGGTCGCCGCGTACGAGCTCTCCGAGGCCATGGGGTGGGGGCTGATCCCGCCCACCGTGCTGCGTGACGGCCCCTACGGCGAGGGCATGTGCCAGATGTGGATCGACGCCCCCGAGGACGCGGAGGAGGGCGGCGAGCGGCTCCTGGCCCTCATCGAGGGCGCCGACGAGGCGGGGCCGGGCTGGAAGGCCGTGGGCCTGGCCGAGGTGGGCGAGGACCGCACCGCGCTGCTCGTGCACGCCGACGACGAGCGGCTGCGCCGGCTGGCCGTCCTCGACGCGGTGATCAACAACGGTGACCGCAAGGGGGGCCACCTGCTGCCCGCCGCGGACGGCCGGCTGTACGCCATCGACCACGGGGTGACCTTCAACGCGGACGACAAGCTGCGCACGCTCCTGTGGGGCTGGGCGGGGGAACCGCTCACGGAGGAGGCACTGGAGGCGCTGCGGCGGCTTTCGGCCAATCTGGCCGACGGGAGCCCCTTGGCGGCGCGGCTCGCCGAGCTCCTCACGGCGGGGGAGATCGGGGCGCTGCGCGAGCGGGTGGCGGAGCTTTTGCGCACGGGGCGGCATCGTGAGCCGAGCGGACAGTGGCCCGCCATCCCTTGGCCGCCGGTGTAGGGGGCGGGTCCGGCCGGTCCCGGGCGGCCGGTGCGTTGCACAGGGGAGCGGCCCCGCGCAAGAGGGGTTGTTCGGCCAACAGCCGGATCCGGTTCGTATCCGGAACATGCGTCCGGTTACGCTCGTGACATGCATGCCTGGCCCGCTTCTGAGGTTCCCGCCCTGCCCGGCAGTGGCCGCGACCTCCGGATCCACGACACCGCGACCGGCGGACGAGTCACCCTCGTCCCCGGCCCCGTCGCCCGTATCTACGTCTGCGGCATCACACCGTACGACGCCACCCACATGGGACACGCGGCGACCTACAACGCGTTCGACCTCGTTCAGCGCGTGTGGCTCGACACCAAGCGGCAGGTTCACTACGTCCAGAACGTCACCGACATCGACGACCCGCTGCTCGAGCGCGCCGTCGCCAACGGTGACGACTGGACCGAGCTCGCCGAGCGCGAGACCGCCCTCTTCCGCGAGGACATGACCGCGCTGCGGATGCTCCCGCCGCAGCACTACATCGGCGCCGTCGAGTCGATACCGAAGATCGTCCCCCTGGTGGAGCGGCTGCGCGACGCCGGTGCCGCCTACGAGCTCGAGGGCGACGTCTACTTCTCCGTCGAGTCCGACGCGCACTTCGGCGAGATCTCCGGGCTGGACGCGGAGGCCATGCGCCTGCTGTCCGCGGAGCGCGGCGGCGACCCGGACCGCCCCGGCAAGAAGAACCCCCTGGACCCCATGCTGTGGATGGCCGCCCGCCCGGGCGAGCCCAGCTGGGACGGCGCCTCGCTCGGCCCCGGCCGCCCCGGCTGGCACATCGAGTGCGTCGCCATCGCCCTGGAGCACTTCGGCATGGGCTTCGACGTCCAGGGCGGCGGCTCCGACCTCGTCTTCCCGCACCACGAGATGGGCGCCTCGCACGCCCAGGTGCTCACCGGCGAGCACCCCTACGCCAAGACCTACGTCCACGCCGGCATGGTCGCGCTCCACGGCGAGAAGATGTCCAAATCCAAGGGCAACCTCGTCTTCGTCTCGGCCCTGCGCCGCGACGGCGTCGACCCCGCCGCGATCCGCCTCGCGCTCCTCGCGCACCACTACCGCGCCGACTGGGAGTGGACCGACGCCGTCCTGCACGAGGCCGTGGAGCGTCTCGGCCGCTGGCGCGCCGCTGTCTCGCGCCCCGACGGCCCGTCCGCCGACGCGCTGGTGGAGGAGATCCGCGAGGCGCTCGCGGACGACCTCGACTCGCCGCGCGCCCTCGCAGCCGTGGACCGCTGGGCCGCCGCCCAGGCCGCCGACGGCGGTACCGAGGAAGGCGCGCCCGGCGTCGTCTCCCGGGCCGTCGACGCGCTGATGGGCGTGGCGCTCTGACGCGCTGACCCGCACGACCTCGTCACCGGGGGCACTCTCTGCCGGGAGTGCCCCCTTTCGTTTGTAAAGATCCCCGCATGTGCGGTGTGGGGCTCCGCGGGCTGTGCTTCCGTGAGCCGGTCGGCCGATCAGCCGGCCACCGGGTCCCGTCGGAAGGACGACCGCCATGGCAGCATCCATCCCCCGTCGAAGAGTTCTGGGCGCCGGCGCCGTGCTGGGCGCGCTGGCGGCGGCCGGCCCCTTGGCCCCGGCGGCCCGCGCCGAGCCGGCCGGAGGCCGCTGGCCCACGGAGTTCCCCCTCCCGGACGGCTTCCGGCCGGAGGGCATCGCGACGGGCCCGGGCCCGTACGCCTGGTTCGGCTCGCTCGGCGGGGGCTCGCTCTACCGCGCGAGCCTGGTGACGGGCCGCGGCGAGACCATTCCCACCGGCACGGACGCCATGTCCGTCGGCCTCAAGACCGACCGGCAGGGCCGGGTCTTCATCGCGGGCGGAGGCTCGCGCCAACTACGCGTCGTGGAGGGCCGCAGCGGGCGGATCCTCGCCTCCTACGAGGTCGGCAGGCCGGCCACGGTGGTCAACGACGTGGTGCTCACGCCCGGCGCCGCCTGGTTCACCGACTCGACGCAGTCCCAGCTCTACGGTCTGCCGCTCGGCCCGCGCGGCGAGCTGCCGGCCCCGCGCGACGTGGTGACCCTGCGGCTAAAGGGCGAGTGGACGGAGGCGCCCGCCGAGGGCTTCACCACCAACGGGCTGGAGCGCACCCCCGACGGCCGCGGGCTGCTGGTCATCAACGTCTACGCGAACGGCGGCAGCCTCTACCGCGTCGATCCGCGCAGCGGCGACGCCCGCCGCGTCGACCTCGGAGGGGCGAAGCTCCCGGACGGGGACGGCGCCCTGCTGCTCGGCCGCACGCTCTACGTCGTCCAGCAGATCCAGAACGCCGTGGACGTCTTCCACATGGACGCCACGGGCCTGCGCGGCACGGCGGTCGCACGGATCACGGACCCGCGCTTCCGGATCCCCACGACGGTCGCCGCGTACGGAAGGCGGCTCTACCTGCCCAACTCCCGCTTCAACGAGCAGCCGACGCCGACGACGCCGTACAACGCGGTGGCGGTGCGGCAGGTGCACTGAGACCGCGCCGGGACCGCACTGTCACTGCGCCGGGGCGGTGTCAGGCGGGGAGGACGGGCGGCCGGCCCTGGGTCCAGGCGACGCGCAGGGCCAGCCGCCGGAAGCGCCAGTCGCCCCCGGCGGACCTGACGGCCTCCGCCTCGCAGTGCCCGCCGGACACGAAGAGCCGTTCCCCCGACTCCTCGCCGTCGTCCTTCAGGACGTGGGTGCTCAGCTGGTTCCAGCGCAGGGTGGCGCGGTCGCCGTCCAGCTCGGCGTCGAGGTCCGTGCCGAAGTGCACCGTCCGCTCGAACAGCGCCATGGCCGCCCCGGTCGACGACAGCTGGGCGTCGATCCCCTCGTACACGCCGACGGGCGTCTCGCTCCACGCGTCGTCGGTGAAGAAGGTGCGCGCCCACGCGATGTCGAACGGGCCCTCGTCGAGCGAGCGGAGGTAGCGGGTGACGAGGCGTTCGACATCGGCGCGGTCGGTGAGGGCGCGGAGCTGTTCGTGTATCCGGTTCAGGTCCATGGCCAAAGCATTTCTCCTCAACCAAGGTTGAGGTCAAGCCCGGACGGAGCCGAGGGACGACGTGCTCAGCGCGCGTTGAAGTACTTCGCCTCCGGGTGGTGGATGACGATGGCGTCGGTGGACTGCTCGGGGTGGAGCTGGAACTCCTCGGAGAGGTGGACGCCGATGCGCTCGGGCTCGAGGAGGTCGGCGATCTTGGCGCGGTCCTCGAGGTTGGGGCAGGCTCCGTAGCCGAGGGAGAAGCGGGCGCCGCGGTACTTGAGGGCGAACATGTCCTCGACGTCGTCGGGGTCCTCGCCGGCGAAGCCGAGTTCGGCGCGGACGCGGGCGTGCCAGTACTCGGCGAGGGCCTCGGCGAGCTGGACGGACAGGCCGTGGAGTTCGAGGTAGTCGCGGTAGGCGTCGGCGGCGAACAGCTCGGCCGTGGCCTCGCCGATGCGGGAGCCGACGGTGACGACCTGCAGGCCCACGACGTCCTTCTCGCCCGATTCCTCGGGCCGGAAGTAGTCGGCCAGGCACAGCCGCCGCCCGCGCCGCTGCCGCGGGAAGGTGAAGCGGGTGCGCTCGGTGCCGTCCTCGTTCAGGAGGATGAGGTCGTCGCCCTTGGAGTAGCAGGGGAAGTAGCCGTACACCACGGCGGCTTCCAGGAGGTTCTCCGTGTGGAGCTTGTCCAGCCAGCCGCGCAGGCGGGGGCGGCCCTCGGTCTCGACGAGCTCTTCGTAGGTGGGCCCGCCGGCGCGGGCCTGCTTCAGGCCCCACTGGCCCTTGAACAACGCGCCCTCGTCCAGCCAGGAGGCGTAGTCCTTCAGCCCGATGCCCTTGATCACCCGCGTGCCCCAGAACGGCGGCTCGGGGACGCGGTTGTCGGTGGCGACGTCCGAGCGCACGGACCCCTCGGGCTCCTCGACCTCCAGGACCGCCGTCTCCCGCTTGGCCACCCGCCGCTGCTTGAGCTCCGGCAGCGCCGCCCCCGGCACGCCACGCTTCACCGCGATCAGGGCGTCCATCAGCCGCAGCCCCTCGAAGGCGTCCCGCGCGTAGCGCACCTCGCCCTCGTAGATCTCGTGCAGGTCCTGCTCGACATAGGCGCGGGTCAGGGCGGCACCACCGAGGATGACGGGGTACTGGGCGGCGAGCTTGCGCTGGTTGAGCTCCTCCAGGTTCTCCTTCATGATCACCGTGGACTTCACCAGCAGCCCCGACATCCCGATCACGTCCGCCCGGTGCTCCTCCGCGGCCTCCAGGATGGCCGAGACCGGCTGCTTGATGCCCAGGTTCACGACGTTGTAGCCGTTGTTGGACAGGATGATGTCGACCAGGTTCTTGCCGATGTCATGGACGTCGCCGCGGACCGTGGCCAGCACGATCGTGCCCTTGCCCTCCGCGTCCGACTTCTCCATGTGCGGCTCCAGATACGCCACCGCGGTCTTCATCACCTCGGCCGACTGCAGGACGAACGGCAGCTGCATCTGTCCCGACCCGAACAGCTCACCGACGACCTTCATGCCCTCCAGCAACGTGTCGTTGACGATGTCGAGGGCCGGGCGCTCGGTCAGCGCCTCGTCCAGGTCGGCTTCGAGGCCGTTCTTCTCGCCGTCGATGATGCGGCGCTGGAGGCGCTCGTCGAGGGGCAGGGCGAGGAGCTCCTCGGCCTTGCCGGCCTTCATCGACTTGGTGTCGACGCCTTCGAAGAGCTCCAGCAGGCGCTGCAGGGGGTCGTAGCCCTCGCTGCGCTTGTCGTAGATCAGGTCGTGGGCGGCCCGGACCTGCTCCTCGTCCAGGCGGGCGATCGGCAGGATCTTCGAGGCGTGCACGATGGCCGAGTCGAGGCCGGCCTTGACGCACTCGTCGAGGAAGACGGAGTTGAGGACCATCCGGGCGGCCGGGTTGAGGCCGAAGGAGATGTTGGACAGGCCGAGCGTCGTCTGGACGTCGGGGTGGCGGCGCTTGAGCTCGCGGATCGCCTCGATGGTGGCGATGCCGTCCTTGCGGGACTCCTCCTGGCCGGTGCAGATGGTGAAGGTGAGGCAGTCGATGAGGATGTCCGACTCCTGCACTCCCCAGTTGCCCGTGAGGTCGTCGATCAGCCGTTCGGCGATCTCGACCTTCTTCTCGACGGTGCGGGCCTGGCCCTCCTCGTCGATGGTGAGCGCGATCAGTGCGGCGCCGTGCTCGACGGCCAGCCGGGTGATCTTCGCGAAGCGGGAGTCGGGGCCGTCGCCGTCCTCGTAGTTGACGGAGTTGATGACGGCGCGGCCGCCGAGCTTCTCCAGGCCGGCCTGGATGACGGCCGGTTCGGTGGAGTCGAGGACGATGGGGAGGGTGGAGGCCGTGGCGAAGCGGCCGGCGATCTCGGCCATGTCGGCGACGCCGTCGCGGCCCACGTAGTCGACGCACAGGTCGAGCAGGTGGGCGCCCTCGCGGATCTGGTCGCGTGCCATCTCCACGCAGTCGTCCCAGCGGCCCTGCAGCATGGCCTCGCGGAACTTCTTCGACCCGTTGGCGTTCGTCCGCTCGCCGATCGCCAGATACGCGGTGTCCTGCCGGAACGGGACCGTCTGGTAGAGCGACGCGGCGCCGGGCTCGGGGCGCGGCCGGCGCTCGGTGGGCTGCATGTCGCGGACGCGCTCGACGACCTGCCGCAGGTGCTCGGGGGTCGTGCCGCAGCAGCCGCCCACGAGGGACAGTCCGTACTCCCGTACGAAGGTCTCGTGCGCGTCCGCCAGCTCGGCCGGCGTCAGCGGGTAGTGGGCGCCGTCCTTGCCCAGGACGGGCAGGCCGGCGTTGGGCATGGCGGAGACGCGCGTACGGGCGTGCCGGGACAGATAGCGCAGGTGCTCGCTCATCTCGGCCGGACCCGTCGCACAGTTCAGGCCGATCATGTCGATGCCCAGCGGCTCCAGGGCGGTCAGCGCCGCACCGATCTCCGAGCCCAGCAGCATCGTGCCGGTGGTCTCCACCGTCACCTGCACCAGCAGGGGCAGGTCGGTGCCCAGGGCCTCCAGGGCGCGGCGCGCGCCGATGACGGAGGCCTTGGTCTGCAGCAGGTCCTGGGTGGTCTCCACCAGGACGGCGTCGGCGCCGCCGGTGACGAGGCCCTCGACGTTCTGCTGGTAGGCGTCGCGCAGGGCGGTGTACGGGGCGTGGCCCAGCGTCGGCAGCTTCGTGCCGGGGCCGACCGAGCCCAGGACCCAGCGCGTGCGCCCGTCGCGGGCGGTGAAGTCGTCGGCGGTCTCGCGGGCGACGCGGGCGCCCGCCTCGGACAGCTCGAAGATGCGGTGCGCGATGTCGTACTCGCCGAGGGCGGCGAAGTTGGCGCCGAAGGTGTTGGTCTCCACGCAGTCCACGCCCGCCGCGAAGTAGGCCTCGTGGACCGAGCGGACGATGTCGGGGCGCGTCACGTTCAGGACTTCGTTGCAGCCTTCCAGCTGCTCGAAGTCGTCCATGCTGGGGTCTTGCGCCTGGAGCATCGTGCCCATGGCTCCGTCGGCCACCACGACCCGGGAGGCGAGCGCCTCCCGCAGTTCGGAGGCTCGGGCGGTGCTTGCGGTCGATGGCGTGAACGAGGCCATGGAAGTGCTCCCGGGGTTGCGACGGCTGTCGGCTTTGCGCCTTCCGGAAGAAGACGCACGCCGTCAGCGTAACCGCAGAAAGCGGAATTCGGGCGGGTGTCCCACACCTCGGATACGCGACGCATACGCGGGAGTCGGGGCCGGGCGCGGCGCCCGGAGCCTCTCGGCGATCATGGTCCCGCCGCCGGTCAGCTATCTCCTGGTCGGCATCGGCCGATAGTGTTCAGCAATGCCGAACGGGCATTTCGGAGGAGGTTGAGCGATGGCACGGACCATCCAGTCGCTCGAACGGGCGGCAGCGATGCTACGGCTGCTCGCGGGGGGCGAACGACGGCTGGGTCTGTCCGATGTGGCCTCCGCACTCGGGCTGGCCAAGGGCACGGCGCACGGCATTCTGCGCACCCTGCAGCAGGAGGGCTTCGTCGAGCAGGACCCGGCGTCGGGGCGCTACCAGCTTGGCGCGGAGCTGCTGCGGCTGGGCAACAGCTACCTGGACGTGCACGAGCTGCGCGCCCGCGCCCTGCTGTGGGCGGACGACCTGGCCCGCTCCAGCGGGGAGAGCGTCTACCTCGGCGTCCTGCACCAGCAGGGCGTCCTGATCGTCCACCACGTCTTCCGGCCCGACGACAGCCGTCAAGTGCTGGAGGTCGGTGCGATGCAGCCGCTGCACAGCACGGCCCTGGGGAAGGTGCTGTGCGCCTACGACCCCGTGGCGCACAGCCAGCTGCTGGAGGCCGAGCGCGAGGCGTTCACGGCGCAGACCGTCACCGCCCTGCCCGACCTGGAGGGCGTGCTGGACCTGACCCGGGCCCGCGGCTGGGCCGCGGACGTCGAGGAGACCTGGGAGGGCGTGGCCTCCGTCGCCGCCCCCATCCACGACCGCCACCGGATGCCGGTGGGCGCCGTCGGCATCACGGGCGCGGTGGAGCGGGTCTTCGGGGAGGGCGAGCTGCGGGCGCAGCTGGTCGCCGCCGTCCGGGACTGCGCGCGCGCCGTCTCCCGCGACCTGGGCGCCGGCCGCTTCTGACCTCCGGTCCTTCGTTGTGCCCGGTGGCGACTACCGGGTACTACCGGTCGGTAACCCCGAGTGGCCGTACGTCGGTTTTCAGCCACTCAGGCGGAGAGTTTTCAGTCACAGGACTCTTGACGCGGTTCTTACAGTGCAGAAAACTGCCGTTCATCGGTCGGCATTGTCGAACACCTAACGACAATATTCGCTATGGTGGACACTGCCGCGGGCCGATCGAAGCTCTCCATCGGAGAGCTGCGGACCACCGGAGGGACCCGGGGTTCGCCTTCCCCTGGACGAAGGACAAAGGAGTCGCGGGTGTCCAGCTCCGACATCTTCACCGGTGAGCTCATCGGTACCGCAGTGTTGATCCTGCTCGGCGGTGGCGTGTGCGCCGCCGTCACCCTGAAGCGTTCGAAGGCACAGAACGCGGGCTGGCTCGCCATCACGTTCGGCTGGGGCTTCGCCGTGCTGGCCGGTGCGTACATCGGCACCAAGTCCGGCGCGCACCTCAACCCGGCCGTCACCCTCGGCCTCGCCATCGACGGCGCGACCGAGTGGAAGGACGTTCCGCTCTACATCGGCTCCCAGATGCTCGGCGCCATGATCGGTGCGACGCTGGTCTGGTTCGCCTACTACGGCCAGTTCAAGGCCCACCTGACGGACCCGGAGCTCGTCGCGAGCCTCAACCCCGCCGAGGGCATGGTCGACCAGACCGCGACGCCCCAGGCCGGCCCGGTGCTCGGCATCTTCTCCACCGGCCCCGAGATCCGCAACGCGGTGCAGAACCTCGTCACCGAGATCATCGGCACGGCCGCGCTGGTGCTCTTCATCCTCACCATGGGTCTGACCAAGGGCCTCGCCACCAGCGGCACGGGCACCCTGATGGTCGCCTTCGTCGTCGTCGGCATCGGCCTCTCGCTCGGCGGCCCGACCGGTTACGCCATCAACCCCGCCCGTGACCTGGGCCCGCGCATCGTGCACGCCCTGCTGCCGCTGCCCAACAAGGGCGGCTCCGACTGGGGCTACGCCTGGGTCCCGGTGGTCGGCCCGCTCATCGGCGCCGCCCTGGCCGCAGGCATCCACAAGATCGCGTTCTGATCCCCGCCGAGACCTTCGAGACCTCTCAGACCTCAGGAGCTAGAGACACCATGACCGACGCGCACAGCCAGGGCCCGTTCATCGCGGCGATCGACCAGGGCACCACCTCCTCCCGCTGCATCGTCTTCGACCGCGACGGGCGCATCGTCTCCGTCGACCAGAAGGAGCACGAGCAGATCTTCCCGAAGCCGGGCTGGGTCGAGCACGACGCCACGGAGATCTGGACCAACGTCCAGGAAGTCGTCGCCGGCGCCGTCGAGAAGGCGGGCATCACCGCCGCCGACGTCAAGGCCATCGGCATCACCAACCAGCGCGAGACCACGCTGCTGTGGGACAAGAACACGGGCGAGCCGGTCTACAACGCCATCGTCTGGCAGGACACCCGCACCGACGCCCTGTGCAAGGAGCTCGGCCGTAACGTCGGCCAGGACCGCTTCCGCCGTGAGACGGGCCTGCCGCTGGCCTCGTACTTCTCCGGCCCGAAGGTCCGCTGGCTGCTGGACAACGTCGAGGGCCTGCGCGAGCGCGCCGAGGCCGGCGACATCCTCTTCGGCACCATGGACTCCTGGGTCATCTGGAACCTCACCGGTGGTGTCGACGGCGGTGTCCACGTCACGGACGTCACCAACGCCTCCCGCACCATGCTGATGAACCTCCGCAGCCTCGACTGGGACGAGCGCATCCTGGAGTCGATGGAGGTCCCGGCCGCCGTGCTGCCGGAGATCCGCTCCTCCGCCGAGGTCTACGGCACGGCCAAGGGCGGCGCCCTCGCCGGCGTGCCCGTCGCCTCCGCGCTCGGCGACCAGCAGGCGGCCCTCTTCGGCCAGACCTGCTTCTCCGAGGGCGAGGCCAAGTCGACCTACGGCACCGGCACGTTCATGCTGATGAACACCGGCGACGAGCCCGTCAACTCCTACAACGGCCTGCTGACCACCGTCGGCTACCGCATCGGCGACCAGAAGCCCGTCTACGCCCTCGAGGGCTCCATCGCCGTCACCGGCTCCCTCGTGCAGTGGATGCGCGACCAGATGGGCCTGATCAAGAGCGCGGCCGAGATCGAGACGCTCGCCAGCTCCGTCGAGGACAACGGCGGCGCCTACTTCGTGCCGGCCTTCTCCGGCCTGTTCGCCCCCTACTGGCGCTCCGACGCGCGCGGTGTCATCGCGGGCCTGACCCGCTACGTCACCAAGGCGCACATCGCCCGCGCCGTGCTCGAGGCCACCGCCTGGCAAACCCGCGAGATCACCGACGCCATGACGAAGGACTCGGGCGTCGAGCTGACCGCACTCAAGGTCGACGGCGGCATGACCTCCAACAACTTGCTGATGCAGACCCTCTCGGACTTCCTGGACGCACCCGTCGTGCGCCCGATGGTCGCCGAGACGACCTGCCTCGGCGCTGCCTACGCCGCCGGCCTGGCCGTCGGCTTCTGGCCGGACACCGACGCACTGCGCGCCAACTGGCGCCGGGCCGCCGAGTGGACCCCCCGCATGGACGCGGACACGCGTGACCGCGAGTACAAGAACTGGCTCAAGGCCGTCGAGCGGACCATGGGCTGGATCGAGGACGAGGAGTAATCATGACAACCCCGCAGAGCGTTCCGACCCTGGGAACGCACCCGGCTGCCGGCGCCAACCCGGGCCGCGCCGAGACCCGGGAACGGCTGTCCAAGGCGACGTACGACCTCCTGGTGATCGGTGGCGGAATCCTGGGCACCTCGGTGGCCTGGCACGCCGCGCAGTCCGGTCTGCGGGTCGCGATGGTGGACGCCGGCGACTTCGCCGGCGCCACCTCCTCCGCTTCCTCCAAGCTCGTCCACGGCGGTCTGCGCTACCTGCAGACCGGCGCGGTCAAGCTGGTCGCGGAGAACCACCACGAGCGCCGGGTGCTGGCCAAGGACGTGGCCCCGCACCTGGTCAACCCGCTCACCTTCTACCTGCCCGTGTACAAGGGCGGCCCGGTCGGCGCGGCCAAGCTCGGCGCCGGTGTCTTCGCCTACTCGGCGCTGTCCGCCTTCGGCGACGGCGTCGGCAAGGTGATCTCCCCGGCCAAGGCCAAGGCCGACAACCCCGGTCTGCGCACGGACAACCTGAAGGCCGTCGCGGTCTACTACGACCACCAGATGAACGACTCCCGCGTGGCCGTCATGACGGTCCGCGCGGCGGTCGAGTCCGGTGCCGTCGTGCTCAACCACGCCGAGGTGACCGGCCTGCGCTTCACGCACGGCAAGGTCACCGGCGCGGAGCTCAAGGACCGCCTGGACGGTTCGGAGTTCGGCATCGACGCGCGCGTCGTCCTCAACGCCACCGGCCCGTGGGTGGACCACCTGCGGAAGCTGGAAGACAAGGGCGCCGCGCCGTCGATCCGCCTCTCCAAGGGCGCGCACATCGTGATGAAGCGCAAGTCGCCGTGGAAGGCCGCCATGGCCACCCCGATCGACAAGTACCGCATCACCTTCGCCCTGCCGTGGGAGGACCAGCTGCTGCTGGGCACCACCGACACCCAGTACGAGGGTGACCCGGCGGACGTGCGCGCCACGGAGGAGGACATCCAGCAGATCCTCGACGAGGCGGCGTTCTCCATCCAGGACGCGGACCTCGACCGCGACCTGATGACGTACGCCTTCGCCGGTCTGCGCGTGCTGCCCGGCGGCCCGGGCGACGTCTCCCAGGCCAAGCGCGAGACGGTCGTCTCCGAGGGCAAGGGCGGCATGCTGTCGGTCGCCGGCGGCAAGTGGACCACCTACCGCCACATCGGCCGTACGGTCATGAAGAAGCTGGCCCAGGTGCCCGGCAGCCCGCTGACCGAGGACATGGAGCCCATCTCCAGCCTGGTCCGCCGCACCCCGCTGCCCGGTGTCGCGAACCCCAACGCGGTCGCCCACCGCCTGCTCGTCGACCGCGAGCCCGGCACCCGCATGGACCCGCTGACCGCCCGCCACCTCGCCTCGCACTACGGCTCGCTGTCCTTCGACATCGCGCGGATGGTCAACGAGAACCCCGAGCTCGGCGAGCGCATCCACCCCGACGGCCCGGAGATCTGGGCCCAGGTCGCCTACGCCCGCGACCACGAGTGGGCCGAGACGGTCGACGACGTCCTGCGCCGTCGCACCACCCTCACCATCCGCGGCCTGGACGACGAGAGCGTCCGCGCCCGGGTGAAGGACATGCTGGCCGACAAGGGCTGACCTGCCGGCAGCACCGTGAGCCTCGGGGGGAAGGACGCCGCGCGTCCTTCCCCCCGAGGCGCCGCATTTCGGCCGTACCGCAACTGACCTGCTGTTTTTCTCGTCCCTACAGAAAACGAGGGGGACGAGATGAAGAAACAGGACGGCCGGTCCCTGGTGGCCCGGGTGCGCGCGTGGCGCCCCGGCCGGAAGACGGCGATACGGGCGGTGCTCGCCCTGGTCCTGGTCGTGCTGCTGCCCGTCGTCGCCGCGGGCAGCGTCCTGCGGGCCTCCTACGCCGGATCGCCCGCCGCCGACGCCGTCACCCGCGGCCGCGACGCCGTGTGGCTGGGCCACGCCTGGCTCGACGGACGGCGCGGCCCGGCGGACCTCGCCGCGCTCAAGCGCCGCCTTGACGGCACGGGCATGCGCGACCTCTACGTCCACGCGGGCCCGCTGGAGCACGACGGCACCCTGCCCGCAAGCGCGTACGGCAACGCGCGCAAGACGATCGACTCGCTGCACCGCGCACTGCCCGGCATCCGCGTCCAGGCCTGGCTCGGCGACAAGCTCGTGCGCCCGGGCGAGGGCAGCAACGGACTGCGCCTGGACTCGGCCCGCTCCCGTGCCGCCGTGGTCGAGAGCGCCCGGCAGGTCATGCGGGCCGGCTTCGAGGGCGTCCACCTCGACGTCGAGCCCGTGCGCACCGGCGACCGCGACTTCCTGACCCTGCTGGACGCCCTGCACCCGGCCGTCAGGTCCGCCGGGGGCGTGCTCTCGATCGCGGCCCAGCAGATCGACCCGGTGCCCGCGATGCATGCCGCGGCGCGCTTCATGGGCAGCCCCAAGTGGTGGACGCAGCGCTATTTCGGCCAGGTCGCCCGCCGCACCGATCAGATCGCGATGATGTCCTACGACACCGCGCTGCCGGTCGAGAGCCTCTACGGCGGCTACGTCGCGCGCCAGACGGAACTCGCCCTGCAGGTCACGCCCTCCGGCACCGACCTGCTCATGGGCCTGCCCTTCTACCACACCGACGACATGGGCCACCACGGTCACGCCGAGACGGCCGCGGCGGCCGTGCGCGGGGCCCGGCTGGGACTGACCCGCGAGGACCGGGACCGCAAGCGGTTCGGGCTCGCGCTCTACGTCGACTTCGCGGCCACCGACGACGACTGGCGCGCCTACCGGAACGGTTGGGGAGCCAGGGGCTGAGGAAGAGCCCGTACAGGGGCTGCGAGCGGGCAGCGGGGAAGCCGTAGTCTTGTGGTCGCACAACCGAGCAGCAAATGATGCACCGCAGAACAGAGATTGCTAAGAAGGAGGCGCTGGGTGATCGAGCTTGAGGGCGTACCCGAGCTGATCGACCCGGTCATGATCTGTGCCTTCGAGGGCTGGAACGACGCGGGGGACGCCGCCTCCAGCGCGGTCGCGCACCTGGACCGGGAGTGGAAGGGCGAGGTCTTCGGCGCGCTCGACGCCGAGGACTACTACGACTTCCAGGTCAACCGCCCCACGGTCTGGCTCGACGGCGGCGTCCGGAAGATCACGTGGCCGACGACCAGACTGTCCGTCGTGCGCACCGGTAGCGGCGAGGGCAAGGGCGCCCCGCGCGACCTCGTCCTGGTGCGCGGCATCGAGCCCAGCATGCGCTGGCGCTCGTTCTGCAACGAGATCCTGGGCTTCGCCCACGAGCTCGGCGTGGAGCTGGTGGTCGTGCTGGGCTCGCTGCTCGGGGACACCCCGCACACGCGGCCCGTCCCGGTCAGCGGCGTCACCTCCGACCCGGACCTCGCGCGGACCATGGATCTGGAGGAGTCCCGCTACGAGGGCCCGACCGGGATCGTCGGCATCCTCCAGGAGGCCTGCACGCACGCCGGCGTCCCGGCCGTGAGCCTGTGGGCGGCCGTCCCGCACTACGTCTCCCAGCCGCCCAACCCGAAGGCCACCCTGGCGCTCCTGAACCGCCTGGAGGACCTGATCGACCTGCGCATCCCGCTCGGCGAGCTGCCGGAGGACGCGCGGGCCTGGCAGCTGGGCGTCGACCAGCTGGCCGCGGAGGACAGCGAGGTCGCCGAGTACGTGCAGTCCCTGGAGGAGGCGCGCGACACGGCGGACCTGC
Source organism: Streptomyces sp. URMC 124 (assembly GCF_051386455.1). Taxonomy (NCBI): domain Bacteria; kingdom Bacillati; phylum Actinomycetota; class Actinomycetes; order Kitasatosporales; family Streptomycetaceae; genus Streptomyces; species Streptomyces sp. URMC 124. The sequence continues at coordinate 9,278 of NZ_JBPQTS010000046.1, read as the reverse complement.
CGGAGGCCTCCGGCGAGGCCATCGCTCGTGAGTTCGAGCGCTACCTGCGCCGCCGGGACCCGCAGTCGGGCGACGGCTCGTACCTGCGCGACACCACCAGCGGACGCACCCGCCCGCAGCGGTCGCCCAAGGAGGAGCCGACGGCCGCCGAGGAGGAGACCGAGGGACCCGAGGACGAGGCCTGAGGCAGCGGCCGGGCGGGGGTGACGGGGGCCGGGGGCCGCACCGGCACGGGCCCCCGATGTGACGAATCCCCGATATTGAAGAGACGTCCGCAACCGTCCGCCGTACACTTGTCGGTCCGGTGAAGGCCGGTTCGCACAGTCCCGCCAGGGGCCGCGCGAGCCGGCCTTCTCGTCCCCTCAGGAGGTGTGCCCCGGATGACCAGCAGCATCCCCGCTGCCCCGCCCCGCGCGGCCGCGGACTCCACCCTGCAGGCCGTCCTGCTCGACATGGACGGCACCCTCGTCGACACCGAGGGCTTCTGGTGGGAAGTGGAAGTCGCCGTCTTCGCCGAGCTGGGCCACCAGCTGCTGGAGGAGTGGCGCGAGGTCGTCGTCGGCGGCCCCATGACGCGCAGCGCCTCCTTCCTCATCCGGGCCACCGGCGCGAAGATCGCCGTGACGGAGCTGTCCGTCCTGCTGAACCGGCGCTTCTCCGAGATGATCGGGCGCGGGGTGCCGCTGATGCCGGGCGCCCGCAGACTCCTCGCCGAGCTCGCCGCGCACAAGATCCCCACCGCGCTGGTCTCGGCCTCGCACCGGGAGATCATCGACCGCGTGCTGCTGTCGCTCGGCCCGGAGAACTTCACCCTGACCGTCGCGGGCGACGAGCTGGAGCGCACCAAGCCCCACCCCGACCCCTACCTGCTGGCGGCCGCCCGGCTCGGGGCGGAGCCGGGCCGGTGCGCGGTCGTGGAGGACACCCTGACCGGGGTGACGGCCGCGGAGGCGGCCGGCTGCCGGGTGGTGGCGGTGCCGTCGGTCGCCCCGATCCCGCCCGCCACCGGGCGGACCGTCGTGGGCTCCCTCGAAGAAGTGGATCTCGGTTTTCTCCGGGGGCTGATCACGGGAATGCACTCTCCCGTGCACTGAGCGTGCCCCGAAGAAAGTTCAAGGAACTCTGGGCGCCGGAACGAGTGTTTTCCGTGACGAATGCGATGACCTAATTCCCGCAGTCCGCCGGGAAGCCGCCCGAGTGACCTTCGTCACCGAGTGCGGCGCCGGTGTGTGCGCTACTGATCACCCGGCGGCGCCATTGCGAGGGTTGAAGCGCACCCTTGTGTCCTGATTGATGATCGTGTGCGTGGATCGTTCCGGCGTCCGGATATCGCGGATGACCTCCTTTGTTATCGCCGCGTGATATCGCGTCAACTTCTCCGTGTTCCGGCGGCAGCGGCACCCGGCACTAATCTTTTCGCGAGAACTTCACGGCTTGCCCGTGGGCCCGCGCGCCGGACATCGGTAGGGTCCCGGGAACGCACGCAACACAGGGAGAACCCCGACCGATGAACCGCAAGACGTTGGTGCTGCCGACCGTGGCAGCCCTGCTGGCCCCCGTGCTCGTCGCCTGTGGCGGGAGTGACGGAGCCGGCAAGGGCAGCGGCGCCATCGTCGTCGGCACCACGGACCGGTTCGAGGAGACCACGGACGCCCCCGCTCCGTTCGACCCCGCCGCCGCGTACGACATCGGCGCGTGGAACGTCCTCCACAGCACTTTCCAGACACTGCTGCGGCTGCCCCGCTCGGGCACCGCCCCGGTCGCCGACGCCGCCTCCAAGTGCTCCTGGGGCGACCGCAAGAACGAGCAGTTCCGCTGCACCCTGCGCAGCGGCCTGAAGTTCTCCAACGGCCACGCGCTCACCGCCGAGGACGTGAAGTTCTCCATCGAGCGCGCCCGCGCCATCAACTTCGAGAACGGCCCGGTCTCGCTGCTCAGCAACATCGACCGGGTGGAGACGCCGGGCGAGCTCGAGGTCGTCTTCCAGCTGAAGACGCCCGACGCGACGTTCCCGCAGAAGATCGCCACCCCGGCCGCCGCCATCGTCGACGCCGAGAGCTACGACAAGGGCAAGCTCGACAACGGCTTCAAGGTCGTCGGCTCCGGCCCGTACACGCTGCAGACCGAGGAGAAGGACGGCCGCGTCGTCAAGGCCGTGCTCAACCGCAACAAGAACTACCAGGGCGTCGTCCAGCTGCAGAACGACAAGGTCGAGATGCGCTTCTACGACGACGCCACGGCGATGGAGAAGGCCCTCAAGGCCGGCGACATCGACATCATGAACCGCACCCTGTCGCCCGAGCAGGTCAACCGCCTGCGCACGGACGCCGGCAAGGACGTGCGCCTGCTCGAGGCCCCGGGTCAGGAGATCAGCTACCTCGCCTTCAACACCGACGACCCGGCGGTGAAGAACAAGGCGGTGCGCCAGGCCATGGCGCAGGTCGTCGACCGCGCGGCGCTGGCCCGCGACTCCTACGGCCGCACCAACGAGCCGCTGTACTCGCTCGTGCCCATGGGCATCACCGGGCACCAGAACTCGTTCGCCAACAAGTACGGCGAGCCCAGCGCCGAGAAGGCCCGCACCATCCTGCGCGCCGGCAACGTGAGCACCCCGGTGCCGCTGACCCTGACCTACACCACCGACCACTACGGTGAGGCGACGGGCACGTCCTTCAAGGCCCTGCAGAAGCAGCTGAACGCCAGCGGGCTGTTCAACGTCAAGCTCCAGGGCGTGAAGTGGTCGGAGTTCCGGCCCGAGGCCGCGGCGGGCAAGTACGCCGTCTACGGCATGGGCTGGTTCCCCGACTTCCCCGACGCCGACAACTTCGTCGCCCCGTTCGTCGGCAGGGACAACTTCCTCCGCTCGCCGTACCGCAACAACAAGATCAGCAACGAGCTGATCCCCGACTCCCGCGAGGCCGCCCAGCGCGAGGCCGCCGCGAAGTACTTCCAGCAGGCCCAGGACATCGTCGCCGAGGAGGTGCCGGTGCTGCCGCTGTGGCAGGGCAAGCAGTACGTGGCGGCCCGGGGGAACGTCACCGGTGCCGAGTGGGCGCTCAACTCCGCCTCCGAGATGCAGCCGTGGGAACTGGCCCGCGGCGTGTGAGGCACCCAGCCGTCAGACCGGTTCTGCCGACGACCTGTTCACGATTTGTTCAGAGACGAACAAGGAAACTGTGAGGAACGTGCACGTGAGGAAACGTGACCAGTGGCTTGCCGCCCCGCTCGGTGCGGGGCTCGCCGCCGCCCTGCTCACCGGGTGCGGTTCGGAAGACGGCAACGCCGGCGGCACCGGTGAGTCGGTGGTCATGGGAATGTCCGACGAGGTCGTGTCCACCGACCCGGCATCCGGTTACGACCCGGGCTCCTGGATTCTGTTCAACAACGTCTTCCAGTCGCTGATGAGCTTCCCCAAGGGGAGCACCATCCCCCAGCCGGACGCCGCGGACAAGTGCAGCTTCAAGGACGAGAGCAGCACCGTCTACCAGTGCACCCTCAAGGAGGGGCTGAAGTTCAGCAACGGCCACGACCTCACCTCCGAGGACGTCGCCCACTCCTTCAACCGCACGCTGAAGATCAACGACAAGAACGGTCCGGCCACGGCCCTGCTGTCGTCGATCAAGGACATCAAGACGCCGGACAAGCTGAACGTCGTCTTCGAGCTCAAGCGCTCCGACGCCACCTTCCCGCAGAAGATCGCCTCGGGCGCCGGCTCGATTGTGGACCACCAGGAATACCCCCTGGACAAGCTCCGCACCGACGGCAAGGCGGTCGGCTCCGGCGTCTACAAGCTGGACTCGTACGACGAGAAGCAGGCCAAGTTCTCGGTCAACAAGAACTACAAGGGCGGTGCGGTCGTCCAGAACCGCGGCGTCACCATGAAGTTCTTCCACGGCGAGCAGGCCGGGCTCAAGGACGCCGTCCAGAAGGGCGACATCGACCTCGCCTACCGTGGTCTGGCCATGAAGGACATCGCCGACCTCGACTCGGCCGCCGGCAAGAGCCACGTCAAGGTGGTCGAGGGCACCAGCGCCGAGGTCCAGCACCTGGTCTTCAACACCAAGGACCCGGTGGTCGGCAAGGTCGGCGTGCGCAAGGCCATCGCGTACCTGGTCGACCGCAGCGCCCTGGTCCGCGACGTCTACAAGCGCACCGCCGAGCCGCTGTACTCGATCGTCCCCAGCGGCATCACCGGCCACAAGACCCCGTTCTACGACACCTACGGGGACCGGCCGCAGCCCGACAAGGCCGCCGCCGCCCTGAACTCCGCGGGCATCAAGGACAAGGTCAAGATCACGCTGTACGCCACGCCGATCCGCTACGGCCCGGGCACCGTCCCGGAGTTCCAGGCGATCGCGCAGCAGCTCAACAAGAGCGGCCTCTTCGAGGCGGACGTGAAGTCCGTCCCGCTGAAGGAGTACGAGGAGGGCGTGGCCGCCGGCAAGTACGGCGTCTACGTCAAGGGCTGGGTCCCCGACTACCCGGACCCGGACAACTTCACCGCGCCGTTCTTCGGTGACAACAACGTGCTCTCCAACAACTACGAGTCCAAGGAGATCAACAGCCGCATCGTGGCCACCGCCGCGACCGGCAGCCGTCCCTCCACCATCGGCGACTACGCCAAGGTGCAGAGCACCGTCGCCCAGGATGTGCCGATCCTGCCGCTGTGGCAGGGCAAGCAGTACGCCGTGGCCAACGAGCGCGTCTCCGGTCTCCAGTGGTCCCTCGACGCCTCCACCGTCTTCCGCTTCTGGGAGATCAGCAAGTCCTCGAAGGGCTGACCCAAGGGCTGACCTGCGGGCCGGCCCGGCCGGGAAGCCCCCACAGCACAGTGCCCTCCTCCGGAACTCCGGAGGAGGGCACTTGCCGTTCGCCTTCGCGCTCTACTGGGCGCCCGGGCGGACCAGACCGCTCTCGTACGCGTACACCGCGGCCTGGACGCGATCGCGCAGCCCCAGCTTGGTCAGGACGTGCCCCACGTGCGTCTTGACCGTGGTCTCGCTGACGAACAGGTCCGCCGCGATCTCGGCGTTCGACAGGCCGCGCGCCACCAGCTTCAGCACCTCGACCTCACGGTCGGTCAGCGTGTTGAGGGTGTCCGGCAGCGGCTCCTCGCCCGACGGCAGGTGGCCCGCGTACTTGTCCAGCAGCCGCCGGGTGATGCTCGGCGCGAGCATCGCCTCGCCGCCCGCCACCACCCGGATCGCCTGGACCAGCTCGTCGGCCGGGGCGTCCTTGAGCAGGAAGCCGCTCGCACCCGCCCGCAGCGCCTCCACCACGTACTCGTCGAGGTCGAAGGTGGTCAGCACCAGGACCTTCGCCGGGCCGTTGCGGTCCGGGCCGGTGATCTGGCGCGTCGCCTCCACCCCGTCCATCCGGGGCATCCGGATGTCCATCAGGACCACGTCCGGCTGCAGCGCCCGCACCTGATCCAGCGCCTGCAGACCGTCCCCCGCCTCGCCCACCACCGCGAGGTCCTGTTCCGCTTCGAGAATCATCCGGAAGCCGGTGCGCAGCAGCGGCTGGTCGTCGACCAGTAGGACGCGGATCGCCACAGGAACTCCTTCGCTAGACCGGGTCCATTCTGCCCTGAGCCGCCCCCTGGGCGGGCACCCGGCCGTCCCGCTGCGCCACGACGGGCAGCGGATACGGCGGGGGAGTGCCCCCGAACTCCGGGCAGACCGCCTGGTGATCGCACCAGCCGCACAGCTTCGTCGGCCGCGGCCGCCACTCGCCGGTCTCCGTGGCCAGCACGATCGCGTCCCACAGGGCCCGCAGCTTGCGCTCGACCGCCCGCAGCTCCGCCTCCACCGGGTCGTAGGTGAGGACGTCCCCGCTGCCCAGGTAGACCAGCTGGAGCCGGCGCGGCACCTTGCCCTGCAGCTTCCACAGCACCAGCGCGTAGAACGTCATCTGGAAGAGGGCCTCGGAGCGGAACCGCGGGGCCGGGGCCTTGCCCGTCTTGTAGTCCACGATGCGCACGTCACCCGAGGGCGCGACGTCCACCCGGTCGATGAAGCCGCGCAGCAGGGGGCCCGACTCCAGCTCCGTCTCCACGTACAGCTCGCGCTCGGCGGGCTCCAGGCGCGTGGGGTCCTCCAGCGTGAACCAGCGCTCGACCAGCCGCTCCGCGTCCCCCAGCCACTTCGCCAGCAGCTGCGGGTCGTGCGCGCCGTCCTCGCCGTGGAAGAGCTCCGCGAGCTCGGGGCGCGAGGACAGCATCCGCTCCCACTCGCCCGGCACCAGCCCCTTGGCCCGCTCCGCCGTGCGCTCCGCCGCCGGCGCGTCGAAGAGCCGCTCCAGCACCGCGTGCACCACCGTGCCGCGGGTGGCCGCGGCGCTCGGCTTCTCCGGCAGCCTGTCGATCACCCGGAACCGGTACAGCAGCGGGCACTGCATGAAATCGCCCGCCCGCGACGGCGACAGGGCCTTCGGCCGCACCGCCCCCGTGCCCGTCTGTGCAGGCCCGCGCCCCACGCCGGCCCCGGCCTGCCCCGCGGGGGCCCCACTGTCCATACCCATGACAGAAAACCCTAAGGCCCGCCACCGACAGCCGGCGTCATACCATCGACCACAGACCCCTTCGCAGCACGACCGGGAGACCGCCGGCCGCCTGCGAGGGCCGCATCGGACGAGGGGACACCGTGGACAACAGCGGGCAGAGCAGGTCCGGCGGCGGGGGCGCCGGTGACCGGCGGCCGCCCGGGGACCGCCCCGAGCGCCCCCGCGAGAGCGGCGGCGGCATCCTCATGGGCCGCCCCTTCGGCGTTCCCGTCTACGTGGCCCCCAGCTGGTTCCTCGTCGCCGCCCTCATCACCTGGGTCTTCGGCGGCCAGCTCGACCGCGTCCTGCCCGAGCTGGGCCGCGCCCGCTACCTGGTCTCCCTCTTCTTCGCCGTCGCCTTCTACGCCTCGGTCCTCGTCCACGAGCTCGCCCACACCGTCGCCGCGCTGCGCTTCAAGCTCCCCGTGCGCCGCATCCAGCTCCAGTTCTTCGGCGGCGTCTCCGAGATCGAGAAGGAGACCGAGACCCCCGGCCGCGAGTTCGTCCTCGCCTTCGTCGGCCCCCTCCTCTCCCTCGTGCTCGCGGGCCTGTTCTACCTCGGCATGTTCCTCGTCGAGCCCGGCACCGTCCCCGGCGTGCTGCTGGCCGGCCTGATGATCTCCAACCTCCTCGTCGCGGCCTTCAACCTGCTGCCCGGGCTGCCGCTCGACGGCGGCCGCATGCTCCGCGCCGTCGTCTGGAAGATCAGCGGCAAGCCCATGACCGGCACGGTCGCCGCCGCCTGGATCGGCCGCGCCCTCGCGGTCGCCGTCCTCGTCGGCCTGCCGCTGCTCGCCCGCGCCGGCGGCCTCGGCGCCTCCGGCAACGACCTCGGCGGCCTCGACTCCCTCACCGACGCCCTGCTCGCGGCCATCCTCGCCGCCATCATCTGGACCGGCGCCGGCAACAGCCTGCGCATGGCCCGCCTGCGCGAGCGCCTCCCGGGCCTGCGGGCCCGCACCCTCACCCGCCGCGCCGTCCCCGTCCAGGCCGCCACGCCCCTGTCCGAGGCCCTGCGGCGCGCCGGGGAAGCCGGCGCCCGCGCTCTCGTCGTCGTCGACGGCCAGGGCAACCCCACCGGGCTCGTCCGGGAGGCCGCCGTCATCGGCGTCCCCGAGCACCGCCGCCCCTGGGTCGCGGTCAGCGCCCTGGCCCAGGACCTCAAGGAGGGCATGCGCGTCTCCGCCGACCTCTCCGGCGAGGAGCTCCTCGACACCCTGCGCGCCACCCCCGCCACGGAGTACCTGGTGGTCGAGGAGACGGGGGAGGTCTACGGCGTCCTCGCCACCACCGACGTCGAGCGCGCCTTCGTGGCCGCGATGTCCCGTACGCCCGCCCGCACGCCGTCCTGACCGCCCGCGGCCGCACGGCCCGCCGGCCCGGCCCCGCGCGCCGCGGCCCCGCGGGCGCCGTGTCCGTTGCCCCGTCGGATGCCGGGTAGGCTGGTCACATGTCCGAACCGACCGGTGCCGCCCGCCGTCGCGGGCCCTTCCAGGTCGGGGACCAGGTCCAGCTCACCGACCCCAAGGGACGCCACTACACCTTCACGCTCGAAGCCGGGAAGCAGTTCCACACCCACAAGGGTGCCTTCCCCCACGACGAGCTGATCGGTGCCCCCGAAGGCAGTGTTGTCCGTACCACGGGAAACGTCGCCTACCTCGCGCTGCGCCCCCTGCTCCCCGACTACGTCCTGTCCATGCCCCGCGGCGCCGCCGTGGTCTACCCCAAGGACGCGGGGCAGATCCTGGCCTTCGCCGACATCTTCGCCGGCGCGCGCGTCGTCGAGGCGGGAGTGGGCTCCGGCTCGCTCAGCGCCTTCCTGCTGCGCGCCATCGGCGACCAGGGCATGCTGCACTCCTACGAGCGCCGCGCCGACTTCGCCGAGATCGCCCAGGCGAACGTCGAGCGCTACTTCGGCGGCCCGCACCCCGCCTGGCAGCTCACGGTCGGCGACCTGCAGGACAACCTGTCCGACACCGACGTCGACCGGGTCATCCTCGACATGCTCGCCCCCTGGGAGTGCCTGGAGGCCGTCTCCAAGGCGCTCGTCCCCGGCGGCATCCTCTGCTGCTACGTGGCGACCACGACCCAGCTCGCCCGGACCGTCGAGTCCATCCGCGAGATCGGCTGCTTCGCCGAGCCGCAGCCCTGGGAGTCGATGATCCGCAACTGGCACGTCGAGGGACTCGCCGTCCGGCCGGACCACCGCATGATCGGCCACACCGGCTTCCTCGTCACCGCCCGCCGCCTCGCGGACGGCGTCGAGCCGCCGATGCGCCGCCGCCGCCCCGCCAAGGGCGCCTACGGCGACGACTACGAGGGCCCCAACAAGGGCTGAGTCACGCCATCGCGCGCCCGTCGCGCAAGGCGCCGCCACCGGGACCCGCACCGCGGGGAACTCGGGGGCGGCGCCTCTTCGTTAGGGCCCGGCCGGGGCTTCACCCACCCGGCTTTTTCGCACGCCCTCCACCGGCGTGCCCGCTGTTCCCCGGTACGCGGGGGTGTGGCACGATGCTGATCGATTCCGCATCGCCTCCCGCATCCCGCAGCCACCGCCACAGGAGTCAGCGCGCGTGCAGCCCTCGGCAGACAGTGCCCGTCCCGCCCCCGAGCCCGCGGCGCGCCTGCCGCACACCCGCTCCGGGCCCGGCCACTGGCTGGCCACCGCGGCGGCCCTGGCCGCCGTCGTCGCGGGCGCGGCCGTCGTCGGCCCGCGCGAGGATCCCGCCCCCGCC
>NZ_JBPQTS010000045.1:0-45273 GCF_051386455.1 Streptomyces sp. URMC 124 | reverse complement strand
GCCCACGCGCGGTGCCGGGGGCGGGCGGGCCGGGTGGACGGGGCGGGCTGGACGGGCCCGGCGGACCGGGTCCGCGTCTTCGCCGCCGCCAGCAGCGCGGCCAGGAACAGCTTCGCGTCGGAGACGACGCCCAGGTCCGGCTCGAAGACCTTGCCGAGCTGGGACGGGTCGACGTCGACGTGGACGAAGGCCCGCCGCCCCCGGTACACGGACAGGTCCGCCCCCGTGTGCCGGTCGCCGAAGCGGGCGCCGACCGCCAGGACGAAGTCCGCCTCCAGGAAGGAGGCGTTGGCGTACCGCTGCGAGGTCTGGATACCGGTGGTGCCCATGTGCAGTTCGTGGTCGTCCTCGATGACACCCTTGCCCATGAGCGTCACCTGGAACGGCACCCCCAGGTACTCCACCAGTTCCCGCAGCTCCTCCGCCGCGTCCGAGAGGATCACCCCGCCGCCGGCCAGGACGAGCGGCCGCTCCGCGGCCAGGAGCAGGTCCAGCGCGGCCTCCACGCGCGGCGGGTGCGGCGCGACGACGGGCACCGGCAACCGCGTGTCCAGCGCCGGGTCGTAGCGGATCTCCCGGCGGGCCACGTCGACGGGGATGTCGATCAGGACGGGACCGGGGCGGCCCTCGCGCGCGGTGCGGAACGCCTCCCGGAACGCCCACGGGATCTGCGCCGCCTCCTTGATCTGCACGGCCCGCTTGGTGACCGGCCGGACGATCTCCACGATGTCCACGGCCTGGAACGCCTCCTGGTGGAGCTTGGCGGAGACCGCCTGCCCGGTGATGCACACCATCGGGACCGAGTCGGCGAACGCGGTGTACAGGCCGGTGACGAAGTTGGTGCCGCCCGGGCCCGACGTGGCGATGGCGACGCCGGGCCTGCCGTTGGTGCGCGCCCAGCCGTCGGCCATGTGCGTGGCCCCCGCCTCGTGCCGGACGATCAAGTGCTCGATGCCGCCCACGGCTTCGAGCGCCTGGTACAGCGGCAGGATCGCGGCGCCGGGGCAGCCGAAGGCGACGTCCACGCCCTCGTCCTTGAGGATGTGGACGGCGGCGTGCATGGCGGGCATCGTCGTCATCGGCCCGTCCTCCCGGACGCGGAGGCGGACCCGGACTCGGGCCCGGACCCGGCGTCGGCCACTGTCCGGCCGGCGGGCCGCTCGATGCCGGAGAGCCGCTCTACGCCCCGCAGCAGCGCCGAGTGGTCGAGCCCGCCGTCGCCCTGAGCGCGCGCCGCGGCCACCAGGCTCGCGACGAGCGCGCCCACCGGGACGGCGGCGCCGACCGCGCGGGCGGCGTCCGTGACGATGCCCATGTCCTTGTGATGCAGGTCGATCCGGAAGCCCGGCGGATAGTGCCGGGAGAGGAAGTTGTGCCGTTTGCGGCTGAGCACGGCGGAGCCGGCGAGGCCGCCGCCGAGGACGTCCAGCGCGGCCTCCAGGTCCACGCCGGACTTCTCCAGGAAGACCACGGCCTCGGCGCACGCCTGGATGTTCGCCGCCACGATCAGCTGGTTGGCGGCCTTCACGGTCTGGCCGGCCCCGTGGGGGCCGCACAGGACGACCGTCGTGCCGAGGGCGCGGAAGAGCGGCAGGGCCCGCTCGAAGTCGGCCCGCTCGCCGCCGGCCATGATCGACAGGACGCCCTCGACGGCACCGGCCTCGCCGCCGGACACGGGCGCGTCCAGGACGCGGATGCCCTTGCGGGCGGCGGCTTCGGCGAGTTCGACGGCGGTGCGGGGGGTGACGGACGACATGTCCACGAAGAGTGTGCCGGGCGCGGCGTGGGCGAGGACGCCGTGCTCGCCGTGCGCCACGGACTCCACCTCCGGTGAGGCGGGAAGCATCGTGACGACGACGTCGGCGCCGCGGACGGCCTCCGCGACGGAGGCTGCGGGCGTGCCGCCCGCGGCCGCCAGCCGGTCGAGCCCGGCCTGCTCGAGGGTGTGCCCGGTTACGTCGTACCCGGCCTTGAGCAGGTTCGACGCCATGGGCAACCCCATGATCCCGAGACCGATCCACGCGACGCGGGGGAGGGGTGAGGGGGTGTGCGAGGACATGGAGGTTCCCTTCTTCCTGCCGCCGCCGCAGTGGCGGCAGCACGACGATGGACCCCGGCACCGCGAACCCGCCGGATCGGGGGGGCGTCCGGTTGCGGTGCCGGGCAAGGCACTTCCTTCCGCCGCAGCGGCGGGAACCGCGACGGCGGACCCCGGCGGTGCCGCGCAGGCCGGGGCATCCGTGGATGCAGGGCGGCCGGAGGCTCCGGTGGGGCCGGGGGGCGCCGGTCCGGGGGCCCGGTTGTGGTGCCGGGCACGGCACTTCCTTCCGCCGCAGCGGTGGGAAACCCCCATGGCGGATCCCGGCGGTGCCGAGCCGGCCGGAGGGCTGGTGGGTGGCGGCCCGGGCCGCCACCACGCACCGCCCCCGGCCGCACCCGTTACCCCTCCAGCCAGCCGAAGGCGTCCGCGCTCGGGCCGGATGGGCGGTACTCCAGGCCCACCCACCCGTCGTACCCGGCCTGTTCGAGCCGCTTGAGCAGCATGGGGACGTCCAACGTCCCCGTGCCCGGTTCGCCCCGGCCCGGGGCGTCCGCCACCTGTACGTGTCCCGTGTGCGCGGCCCCGTAGGCGGAGATCGCCGCGGTCGGGTCCTCGCCGGCCATGGCCAGGTGGTAGAGGTCCATCAGGAACCGGGCGTTGCCGAGCCCCGAGGCCTCGTTGACCTTCTCCGCGAGCTCCACGGCGCGCGCCGATCCGGTGACCGGGTACGCCGGGGACTCCAGCGGGTTGAGCGCCTCGATCAGGAGCGTCGCGCCCACCCGGCCGGCCGCCCGCGCGGCCAGGACGAGGTTTTCCAGGGCGAGCGCGTCCTGCGCCCCGGGGTCCGTACCCGCGACGCGGTTGCCGTACAGGGCGTTGAGCGCCGTGCACCCCACCGAGGCCGCGAAGTCCGCCGCGACGCCGAGGTTGGCGCGGAAGCGCCCGGATTCCTCCCCCGGCACCGAGAGCGCTCCGCGGTCGGGCCCGGGCAGCTGCCCGGCGTAGAAGTTGAGGGACACCAGTTGCGTGCCGGCGTCGCGCAGCGCCCCGCGCAGCGCGTCGAGTTCGCGGGCCGCGGGCGTGGGCGTCGCGGGCCAGGGCCACCACAGTTCGACGGCGCGGAAGCCGGCCGCCGCGGCCGCCGCGGGCCGTTCCGGCAGCGGCAGTTCGGTGAACAGCATCGAGAGGTTGACGGCGAAGCGGTGGCGGGGGAGAGGCATCCCACCCACTCTCCTTCCGTATTGCGGAAATCCAATTCTGCTTTACGGAAGCGTGCTGCCGTTCCTCACTGCTGTCAAGGCGGGTAGGTTGACCACCGTGCGATTGCGAGTGGAGTTCACGACCGAACCGTTCGATCTCGACCGGGTGCCGCCCCACGCCGAGGCCGCCCGGGACGTCCTGCAGGGCGCCGGCCTCGACGCCGTGGACGTGGGCCCCTTCGGGAACTCCGCGGAGGGCGTCGGCGACGCGGTGCTCGCCGCCGTGCAGCAGGTGCTGAGCGCGTCGCTGCGATCCGGCGCCACGCGCGTGTCACTGCAGGTCAGCGTGGTCGACGAGGAGCGGACGCCGTGACGGGCGAGGCCGTGACGGGCGAGGCCGTGACCGGCGAGGCGGTGACCGGCGAGGCGGTGACCGGCGAGCCCGCGGTCGGCGAGCCCGCGGTCGGCGAGGCCGCGGCCGCGCACCCGCTGCGCGCGGCCGTCGCCCCGCTGGTAGCCGCCATGGGCGGGCAGATGCTCGACCCCGAACAGGCCGCGGCGGACGACGTGATGCTGTCCTGGGAGGGGCGCGAGGTCGTCGCCGTGCGGCTGCCGCGCCTGTCCGCCTCGCTCGATCACATCCTGGCCGACCTGGAACGCCGCCACGGCAGGCCCCTGGCCGAACTCGACCGCAGGACCAAGCAGTCGGTGGTCCGCACCCTTGAGGAGCGCGGCGCCTTCGCCCTGCGGCACGGCGTGGAGACCGTGGCCGCGGCGCTCGGCGTCTCCCGCTTCACGGTCTACAACTACCTGAACCGGGAGAGCGGTTCCGGGGGCTCCCGCTAGGGCGGCCGCCCGACCCGCCCCTACCCGCCGGTACGGTAGGAACTCCCCGGGCCCCGAGGGAGAGGTTCCAGCCTTGTCCGGCGACGTCACGTGGAGCATCGGAGAGCTCGCCGAGCGCGCGGGCGCCACCGTCAAGACCGTCCGCTTCTACTCCGACCGCGGCCTGCTGCCGGAAGCCGCCCGCAGCGGCGGCGGCCACCGCCGGTACGGCCCCGAGGCGCTCGACCGGCTCCGCCTGATCCGCTCCCTGCGCACCCTCGACGTGCCGGTCCCGGACGTCGGCCGGGTCCTGGAGCAGGACGACGCGCTGGAGGACGTCGTCGCGGGCAAGCTGCGCGAACTCGGCTCGCAACTGACCGCCCTGCGCTGGCGCGAGGCCGCCCTCCGGCTGCTCCAGGACTGCACCCCCGAGGAGCGTGCCGAGCGGCTGAGCCTGATCGGCGCCGTCTCCACCCCGCCGAGCACGGCCGCGCTGGCCGGATTCTGGCGGCGCTGGCTGCCCCCGCGGCTCCCCGCCCGGCTGGTCGCCGCGATCGTCGAGGAGGCGGTGCCGCAGCCTCCCGACGACCCGACCCCCGCCCAGGTCCTGGCCTTCGCCCGGTTGCACGCCTTCACCTCCGGTCCCTGCACCGGCGAGGACCGCGGCCAGCCCGAGGTTCACCGGTCCGGCCGGGGCTACCGTCCCGCCGTGCTCTACGACGGCCTCCGCGAGGCCTTCGCGCTGGCGGCGCCGGACCTGCGGGCGCAGCGGCCGCCGCACCCGGGCGAGGCGCTCGACTGCTTCGTCTCCGCCCACGCCCGCGCCCGCGGCGCCAGGGGCACCGCCGCCTTCCGTCACCGGCTCGGCGCCCAACTCGCCGCGGAACCCCGCATCGACCACTACTGGCAGCTCGTGGCCGACCTGACCTCCCCGCCGTACGGTCCGCCGGAGCCGACCCCGGGCGCCGCGCACGACTGGCTCTGCGCCGCTCTGGACGCCTCGCTGCCCCGGACCGGAAGCCGGTCGCGGCAACCGGCGTAGCGCTGACGTAGCGCTGCGCACCGCTGACGTAGCAACCGTCACCGTGCCGTGGCCGCGGCCGAGTTCTTCAACAAACTGTTGACGCGGCGTTCCGCGGGGCGTTAGCTATGCGCAGCCCGACAGCCATGCGCAGCCCGTCCCCACCACGGAGGCGCTCGTGTCTTCGAGTCCGACGAGTCCGATGAGTCCGATGGGTCAGACACCGGGTCTCACCCGGTTCAACGCGGCCGGCCCCGGCGCGGCCCGTGCCGCACTGCGCGCGGTCTGCTCCGCGGGGGCCTGGGCGGACGCCGTCCTCGCCCGCCGGCCCTACGCCGACGCCGAGGCGCTCTACGGAGCGAGCGACGCCGCGACGGCCGCACTGGACGAGGCCGGTCTGGGCGAGGCCATGGCGGCGCACCCGCCGATCGGGCGCCCGGAGCCGGGCGACCTCGCCTCGGCCCGCGAGCAGCGCGGCATGGCGCAGGCCCCTCCCGGCCTCCGCGCGGAGATGCTCGAACTCAACCTGGCCTACCAGGAGAAGTTCGGGCACGTCTTCCTGATCTGCGCCACCGGTCTCGACGCCGCACACATGCTCGACGCGATCCGCCGCCGCACCGGCAACACGCCGGAACGCGAACGCGAGATCGTGCGGGAGGAACTCGGCAGGATCAACCGCATCAGGCTGGCCCGGCTGGTGGTCGGCACACAGGAAGGCAGCTGACCGTTGACCGCGAAACCGACCACGTCCGTCTCCACCCACGTCCTGGACACGGCCGCCGGCCGCCCCGCCGAGGGCGTCGCCGTCGAGCTGTCCGCGCGGAGCGGCGCCGACGGGCCCTGGAGCGCGTGCGGCGCCTCCGCGACGGACGCGGACGGCCGCTGCACCGACCTCCCGGCGCCACCGGCCGGCACGACCCACGTACGGCTCCGCTTCGACGTCGCGCAGCGCACCGCGTTCTTCCCGGAAGTGGCCGTCGCGTTCGCGGTCGCGCCCGGCGAGCACCACCACGTACCCCTGCTGCTCAGTCCGTTCGGCTATTCCGTGTACCGAGGGAGCTAGCACCCATGCCCACCGTTCTCGGCCAGAACCAGTACGGCAAAGCCGAAACCCGCGTCGTGCGGGTCACCCGCGACGGGCCCGTCCACCACATCAGAGACCTCAACGTCTCCATAGCCCTCTCCGGTGCCATGGAGGAGGTCCACCTCTCCGGCTCCAACGCCCGCGTCCTGCCGACGGACACCACCAAGAACACCGTGTTCGCGTTCGCCAAGGAGCACGGCGTGGCGTCCGCCGAGGACTTCGCCCTGCGGCTGGCGCGCCACTTCGTCACCGGCCAGGAGTCGATCGGCACCGCCCGGGTCCGCATCGAGGAGTACGCCTGGGACCGCATCGCCACGCCCGGCCCCGCCGAGCACTCCTTCGTCCGCCGCGGCCGGGAGACGCGCACCGCGCAGGTCACCTTCGACGGCGCGGGCGAGCGGTGGCAGGTCCTCTCCGGGCTCAAGGGCCTCGTGGTCATGAACACCACCGACTCCGAGTTCCACGGCTACGTCAAGGACCGCTACACCACCCTCCCCGAGACCCGCGACCGGATCCTCGCCACCGAGGTCAACGCCTGCTGGCGGCACGCCTGGGACGGCGGCGGTGGCGGTGGTGGCGGCGTCGACGGGTCCGCCGCGCCCGACTGGGACGGCAGCTGGGAACGGACGCGCGGCCACCTGCTGGCCGCCTTCGCCGAGACCTACTCCCTCTCCTTGCAGCAGACGCTCTACGCCATGGGCTCGCGCGCCGTCGAACACGGCCCCGGCATCGACGAGATCCGGCTCTCGCTCCCCAACAAGCACCACTTCCTGGCCGACCTCCGGCCGTTCGGCCTCGAGAACGACAACGAGGTCTACTTCGCGGCCGACCGCCCCTACGGGCTCATCGAGGCCACCGTCCTGCGCGAGGGTGCGCGGGCGGCCGTACCGCCCGACCTGACGAACCTTCCGTGAACCGACAGCGAGGAATCACCGTGGCCCGACCCCCCGCAGGAACAGCCGGCGGCACCGCGCACGACGGCACTGCACACGAAGGCACTGCACACGAAGGCACTGCACACGAAGGCACTGCACACGAAGGCACTGCACACGAAGGCACTCTGCACGGCGGCACCGCGCACGGCGGCACCGAGCGCATCGTCATCGAGAACTGCGCGATCGCCACCGTCGACGCCCACGACACCGAGCACGACTCGGGCCACGTCGTCGTCGCCGGCAACCGCATCGAATCCGTGGGCCCCGGGCCCGCGCCGCAAGGCCTCACCGGCGTCGTCCGGCGCGTCGACGGCACCGGCCACCTGGCCACCCCTGGCCTGGTCAACACCCACCACCACTTCTACCAGTGGATCACCCGCGGGCTCGCCCAGGACTGCAACCTCTTCGACTGGCTCGTCGCCCTCTACCCCGTCTGGGCCCGCATCGACGAACCCATGATGTACGCGGCCGCGCGCGGCTCCCTCGCGATGATGGTCCGCGGCGGCGTCACGACGGCCATGGACCACCACTACGTCTTCCCCGAGGGCGCCGGCGACCTCCTCGGCGCCGAGATCCGTGCGGCGCGCGAGGCCGGTGTGCGCTTCCACCCCACGCGCGGCTCGATGGACCTCGGCTCCTCCGACGGCGGGTTGCCGCCGGACTTCGCCGTCGAGAGCACCGAGGCCGCGCTCGCCGCCACCGAGGAGGCCGTCGACGCCCACCACGACCCGGCCTACGACTCCATGCTGCGCCTCGGCGTCGCGCCCTGCTCGCCCTTCTCCGTCAGCACCGAACTGCTCCGCGAGGCGGCCGCGCTCGCCCGGCGCAAGGGGGTGCGCCTGCACACGCACGGCGCCGAGACCGTCGAGGAGGAGCAGTACTGCAAGGAGAAGTTCGGGATGAGCCCGACGGACTACTTCGAGTCCACGGGCTGGCTCGGCGACGACGTGTGGATGGCCCACTGCATCCACATGGACGACGCCGGCATCGCCGCCTTCGCCCGCACCGGCACGGGCGTCGCCCACTGCCCCTCCTCCAACGCCCGGATCGCGGCCGGCACCGCCCGCGTGCCCGAGCTGCTGCGGGCCGGGGTCCCCGTCGGCCTCGGCGTCGACGGCACCGCCTCCAACGAGTCCGGCGAGCTGCACACCGAGCTGCGCACCGCCTTGCTCGTCCACCGGCTGGCCGGGGGCGAGAAGGCGCTGAACGTGCGTCAGGCGTTGCGGCTCGGCACGTACGGGGGTGCGCAGGTGCTCGGGCGGGCGGACGGGATCGGCTCACTGGAGCCGGGGAAACTCGCCGACGTGGTGCTGTGGAAGCTCGACGGGCTCGGCCATTCGAGCATCGCCGACCCGGTCGCGGCGCTCGTCCTCGGCGCCCCCGCGCCCGTCACCCTCTCCCTGGTCAACGGCCGGCCCGTCGTCGAGAACGGTCGGCTCGTGACCGTCGACGAGGACGAAGTGGCCCGCGACGCCCGTGCACAGGCCCGGCGCCTGGCCCGCATCGCCGGCACCCCCTGAAACCCCCGGCCGAGGGGGACGGCCCTCGGCCGGGCCCGCACCCCGCCACCCGCCGGGCTCCGCCGCCGCGGTCGCGCGCCGCGGCGGCGGACACCCACCCCGCCGCAACGGCGAGCGAAGGAGGCACGTCGTGGTTGCAGGCAGCACAGGCGAGGCCGGCGAGGGCACGGGTGTGCACCCCGTCGACGAGGTGCTCCGGCCGGGGCAACTGCTCATCGGCGGGCTGCAGCACGTCGCCGCCAGCTACGCGGGCGTCGTCGCCCCGCCCCTCGTCCTCGGCGCGTACCTCGCGCTTCCCCCGCTCCAGACGACCTTCCTCATCGGCGCGGCCCTCTTCACGGCGGGCATCGCCACGTTCCTGCAGACCATCGGTTTCTGGAAGGTCGGGGCGCGGATGCCCTTCGTCAACGGGGTCTCGTTCGCGGGCGTCGCCCCGATGATCGCCGTGGCCGACACGCAGGCCGACAAGAGGGACGCCCTCCCCGTCATCTTCGGCGCCGTGATGGTCGCCGGTGCTCTCGGCTTCGTCCTCGCCCCCTGGTTCTGCAAGCTCGTCCGCTTCTTCCCGCCGCTGGTGAGCGGCACCGTGATCACCCTGATAGGCCTCACCCTCCTCCCGGTGGCCTTCTCCTGGATCCAGGGCGGCGACCCGGGCCGCCCGGCCACCCCGACGGGGCTCGGCCTGGCCGCGGCCACCCTCGTGATCGTCCTCGTGCTGCGCCGCGTGCTGAAGGGCTTCCTGCGGCAGATCGCGATCCTGCTGGGCCTGGCGGCGGGCACCCTGATAGCCGTCCCGGCCGGGGCGGTCGACTTCGGGCCGGCCGCCCACGCCGGCCTCGTCGGCTTCCCGTCGCCCTTCCACTTCGGCGCCCCGCAGTTCACGCTCCCCGCGATCGTCTCGATGTGCGTGCTGATGCTGGTGTGCATGACGGAGAGCACCGCCGACATGCTCGCGCTCGGCCAGGTCGTCGGCCGTCCGGCGGACGAGCGGACCATCGCGCGCGGGCTGCGCGCGGACACCCTGGGCACCGCGGTCAGCCCGGTCTTCAACGGCTTCGCCAACAGCGCGTTCGCGCAGAACATCGGCCTGGTGGCGATCACCCGGGTCCGCAGCCGCTTCGTCGTCGCCGCGTGCGGGGCGATGTTCGTCCTGCTGGGCCTGAGCCCCGCCTTCGCCTCGCTGGTGGCCGTCGTGCCGCGGCCGGTGCTCGGCGGGGCGGGCATCGTGCTGTTCGGGACGGTCGCCGTGAGCGGCATCCAGGTCCTGCTCGGCGCCGGCCTCGACAAGGGGGACAACCTGCTGGTGGCGGCGGCCTCGCTGGGCATCGGCACGATCCCGGTGGTCTCGCGGACGTTCTACGACGGCTCCGGCGTCCCCGAGACGCTGCGGACGCTCCTGGACTCGGGCGTGAGCGCGGGCTGTCTGACCGCGGTGGTGCTCAACCTCGCGTTCAACCACCTGGGCGGGCGACGGAGCGAGGGGGAACGGGACGCGCCGCCCGGCGCCGCATCGCCGGAGCCCGCTCCCGTGCGTGGCGACTAGGGCCGAGCTCCGCGTTTCGCGACAATAAGGTCAAATTGACCACCCTCAGTGCGGAGAGGGGTTCCGTCGTGGACGCGGAAGCCGAGGACGCGACAGCCGGCGGCCCGAAGGCGCCCGGCGGGCGCCGGCGCTTCGTCTTCCCCAGCGCGCTGACCGTCCTCGCGGCCGTGACGATCGCCGTCTGGATCCTGACCTTCGTCATCCCCGCCGGCACCTACAAGCGCAACGCGGATGGCCGCCCCCTCCAAGGCACCTACCACCGCGAGGCCGCACCCGGCGGCTTTCTGCACCGCCTCGGCGACCTCTTCCTCGCCCCCGTCAACGGCCTCTACGGCATCCGCGACACCGTCACCGGCGAAGTGGCCCCCGACGCGACCGGCGCGCTCTACGGCAGCGCCGGGGTCTTCCTCTTCGTCCTGGCGATCGGCGCGTTCATCACCGTCGTCTTCGCCACCGGCGCCCTGGACCGCGGCATCGAACGCCTCGCCCACCGGCTGCGCGACCGCGGCGCCCTGCTGATCGCCGGCGTCATGACCGTCTTCTCGCTGCTCGGCACCGTCGAGGGCTTCGCCGAGGAGACCCTCGGCTTCTACGGCCTGATCGTGCCCCTCATGCTCGCGCTCGGCTACGACCGGATGGTCGCCACCGGCACGATCATCCTCGGCGCGGGCGTCGGCGTCCTCGCCTCGACCGTCAACCCCTTCTCCACGGGCGTGGCCTCCTCGGCCGCCGACATCTCGCTCGGCGACGGCATCGGCCTGCGCTTCGTCATGTGGGTCGTCCTGACGGCCGTCACCATCGGCTACGTCCTGCGGTACGCGCACCGCGTGCGCGCCACCCCGGGCCGCTCCCTGACGGGCTTCCTGCCCGGGGACCGCGAGCTGGCGGCCGAAGCAGCCGCGGAGCCGCCGGAGCTGACGCGGCTGCACCGGGCCGTGCTCGTGGCGGTGACCCTCGTCTTCGCCTTCATGGTCTTCTCGGTGATCCCCTGGGCGAGCGCCCTGACCGGAGAGGCCGACGCCACCCCGTACGCCTGGGAACTGGGCTGGTCCTTCGCCCAGCTGGCGGCGCTCTTCCTCGTCGCCGCCGTGCTGATCGGGCTGCTGGCCCGGCTGGGCGAACAGCGCCTGAGCGCCACGATCGTCCAGGGCGCGGCCGACTTCATCGCCCCGGCGCTGGTGATCGTCCTCGCCCGCGGCGTCACCGTGGTGATGACGAACGCGAAGATCATCGACACGGTGCTGCACACCGTCGAGAGCACCGTATCCGGCACGCCACCCGTGGTCTTCGCGATCCTCGTCTACGTCGTCAACCTCCCCCTGGCCTTCCTCATCCCCTCCACCTCCGGCCACGCCACCCTCGCCATGCCCCTCCTCGCCCCGCTCGCCGGCTTCGCGGACGTGCCGCGCTCCGTGGTGGTCACGGCCTGGCAGTCGGCGAGCGGCGTGATGAACCTGTGGGTGCCGACCACCGCCGTCGTCATGGGAGGGGTGGCGCTGGCGAAGGTCGGCTACGACAAGTACTTGCGCTTCGTCTGGCCGCTGCTGGTGCTGCTGACGGTGCTGATCTGCGGCTTCGTGGCGCTGGGGGCCCTGATGTGAGGTCCCGGTGAGGTGCGGCCCCGGTGAGGTGAGGTCTCAGTCCAGCAGCTCGTAGGCGGGCAGGGTGAGGAACTCCGCGTAGTCCTCGTCCAGGGCGACCTTCAGCAGCAGGTCGTGGGCCTGCTGCCACTTCCCGGCCGCGAAGGCCTCCTCGCCCGCCCCCTCGCGGATCGCCGCGAGCTCCTCGGCGGCGACCGCGCGGACGAGCCCGGCCGTGACCTTCTCGCCGTTGTCGAGGACGACGCCGGCAGCGGTCCACTGCCAGATCTGCGAGCGCGAGATCTCCGCGGTGGCCGCGTCCTCCATCAGGTTGAAGATGGCGACGGCCCCCAGGCCGCGCAGCCACGCCTCGATGTAGCGGATGCCGACGGCCACGGCGTTGCGCAGGCCCGCGAAGGTCGGGCGGGCGTCGAGCGAGTCCACGGCGATGAGCTGATCGGCCGTCACGGCGACGTCCTCGCGCAGCCGGTCCTTCTGGTGCGGGCGGTCGCCGAGGACCGCGTCGAAGGAGGCGCGGGCGACGGGGACGAGGTCGGGATGGGCGACCCACGAGCCGTCGAAGCCGTCGCGCGCCTCGCGGTCCTTGTCCGCCCGGACCTTCTCGAACGCGGCCTCGTTGACCGCCGGATCCCTGCGCGAGGGGATGAACGCCGCCATCCCGCCGATGGCGTGGGCGCCGCGCCGGTGGCACGTGCGCACCAGGAGGTCGGTGTAGGCGCGCATGAACGGGGCCGTCATCGTCACGGCGTTGCGGTCGGGCAGCACGAAGCGGGCGCCGCCGTCCCGGAAGTTCTTGATGAGGGAGAAGAGGTAGTCCCAGCGGCCGGCGTTGAGGCCCGAGGCGTGGTCGCGGAGCTCGTAGAGGATCTCGTCCATCTCGTACGCGGCGGTGATCGTCTCGATCAGCACGGTGGCGCGGACGGTCCCGTGCGGCAGGCCCGCGTACTCCTGGGCGAAGACGAAGACGTCGTTCCAGAGGCGGGCCTCCAGGTGCGACTCGGTCTTGGGGAGGTAGAAGTACGGGCCCTTGCCGAGGCCGATCAGGCGGTGGGCGTTGTGGAAGAAGTGCAGGCCGAAGTCGACCAGGGCGCCGGGCACGGCGCGGCCGTCGACGGTGACGTGGCGCTCGTCCAGGTGCCAGCCGCGCGGGCGGACGACGACGGTCGCGAGCTCGTCCGCGGGCCGCAGCGCGTACGCCTTGCCGCGGGCGTCGGTGAAGTCGATGCGCCGCTCGAAGGCGTCGATGAGGTTGAGCTGGCCCAGGACGACGTTCTCCCACGTGGGCGCGGAGGCGTCCTCGAAGTCCGCGAGCCAGATGCGGGCACCGGAGTTGAGGGCGTTGACCGTCATCTTGCGGTCCGTCGGGCCGGTGATCTCCACCCGGCGGTCCTCCAGGACGGGCGGCGCGGGGGCCACGCGCCAGGAGTCGTCCTCGCGGACCGCGGCCGTCCCGGGCAGGAAGCCGAGCGTGTTCGTACGGGCGATCTCGGCCCTGCGTGCGGCCCGGCGGGCGAGCAGCTCGTCGCGGCGCGGGGTGAAGCGGCGGTGCAGCTCGGCGACGAACGCGAGCGCGGGCTCCGTGAGGACCTCCTCCTGCCGGTCCAGGGGCCGGGCGGTGACGGTGGCCGGGGAGGACGGAGCTGGTGCGGACATGGGTGGTCACTCCCTTGATGAGTCGTGGCCTTTCGGAGGCTAGTTTCCTCATGGTGGAAGTTCAATGGGGCGTGGTGCCGGGACCGGGGCTGCCGGACGGCTTCACCCCAGCAGCCGCAGATCTTCCGGGGTGTCGATGTCCTCCGGCCCCGCGACGTCCCCGCACTCCACGAGCGTCACGGCCGCGGCGTGCTCGCGCAGGTACGTGCGGGCGCCGCGGTCGCCCGTGGCCGCGCGCGCCACGCCCTCCCAGTGGGGGCGCGCGAACAGCACGGGGTGGCCGCGCTCGCCGTCGTAGGAGGCCGCGGCGAGCTCCGCGCCCGAACGGTGCGCGGCCAGCACGCGGGACACCGCCGCGGCGGTGACCCGCGGCTGATCGACGAGGGCGACGAGCACGGCCCGCGCGCCGGAGGCGGCGACCGCGGCGAGGCCCGCCCGGAGCGAGGAGCCCATGCCGTCCGGCCAGCCGGGGTTGTCCACCAAGGTGCAGTGGGTGAGGCGGGCGTGTACGCGCACGTCCGCGGCCGCCGCGCCCAGCACCACGTACACGCGGGAGCAGCCGCCCTCGTGCAACGTCCGTGCCGCGTGCTCCACGAGGGGCCGGCCGTGCAGGCCGAGCAGGGCCTTGGGGCGCCCGCCCAGGCGCCGCCCGCCGCCCGCGGCGAGCAGCAGGCCGGCGACCGGTGAGGGGGTGGATGTCATGGCCCCTGCATACCGCATCGCTGACGGCGGTGCGACGGGCGACCTGCCATCACCCGTGCGTGCGACCTCCGGACTTCATTTCGCTGAGCGTATGGCGCTCTGTACGGAAAGTGGCGTTAACTGATCCGCGCGAGCGCGTGGGAGGGGGAGTGCCGTGACGGAAGGCACCGTAGTGGCCGGAGATCCGAGGGTGAGCGAACTGCGGGGCGCGGTCTCCCGGCTCCGCCGGGCCCTCGCGAGCCACCCCGCGCCCTTACCCGACCGCGACGCCGCGGAGGACGAGCTCGCGGCGCTCGACGCGATGGCCCGGGCCGGCGAGCCCGAAATCACCCGCCTGCGGCGCTCCCTGCTGCTGGTCGCCGGAGCGGTCGGCTCGGTGAGCGCCCTGTCCCCGACCCTGACGGACCTCCGCGCAGCGGTGGACCGCTTCGCGGACCCGTCCCCGGACGGCCGGGTCCCCCCGCCAAGAGGGGGCGCGTAGCGGCGCGGGGCGCTTGGGGGCGGCATCTCTTTCCCCCGCGACGGCGAGCAGCCACGAGCGACGTCGTCGGCGGTGCCGGGCTTGCCGTCGGCATGGCACCGCCGGTCTCCGCCGTGATGGTTACGCGGTGGCGACGGGGGAAACGGCCGAGCCCGGCGGGGCTGCCTCACGCGTGGGCGCCGTCAGCCCGGCCCGGCCGGCCTCGGCTCCGTGCCGGCAGGAGCCGCCGCCCCGCCGGGCACGCGTATCAAGCGAGCCCGGCGCTCGCGTTCGCGCTGGCGCCCGCGAGGTCCGTCGACAGGGCCGCCGCGACCTCCTTCAGCAGGGGCACGATGCGTTCCGTGGCCGCGTCCGTGACGCGGCCGGCCGGGCCGGAGATGGAGATGGCGGCCGCGGTGGGGGAGTCGGGCACCGGCACGGCCAGGCACCGGACGCCGATCTCCTGCTCGTTGTCGTCCACGGCGAAGCCGTTCTCGCGGACGCGCCCGAGCGCCTCCAGGAAGCCCTCGGGCGTGGTGATGGTCTTCTCGGTGGCGGCCGGCATCCCGGTGCGGGCGAGGATCGAGCGCACCTCTTCGTCGGGGCTCTGCGCCAGCAGGGCCTTGCCCACGCCGGTGGTGTGCGGCAGGACCCGCCGCCCGACCTCGGTGAACATCCGCACCGAGTGCCGCGAGGGCACCTGTGCCACGTAGACGACCTCGTCCCCGTCGAGCAGCGCCATGTTCGCCGTCTCGCCGGTCTCCTCGACCAGCCGCGCGAGGTGGGGCCGCGCCCACGTGCCGAGCAGGCGGGAGGCGCTCTCGCCGAGCCGGATGAGCCGCGGCCCGAGGGCGTACCGCCGGTTGGGCTGCTGGCGGACGTACCCGCAGGCGACGAGCGTGCGCATCAGCCGGTGGATCGTCGGCAGCGGCAGCCCGCTGCTGGTGGCCAGCTCGCTGAGCCCGACCTCGCCGCCCGCGTCGGCCATCCGCTCCAGCAGGTCGAAGGCGCGCTCCAGGGACTGGACGCCTCCGCTGGGGGCGGGGGTTCGGGGCTCGGCGGACGGGGGCACGGCAGGTCCTTTCGGGTACGGGGTGGGAGCAGCCTACCGGGCTCGCGCGGCCCTCCTCCGCCCCCGGAGGTCTTGACGGGTGAGGGGCGCGACAGAAGACTGCCCCCACCGTCGTTCAACAGAACGTTGAATTTCCGGGAGGGGACGTGGCCCGCGTGTCCACGGATGACCTGGTGCTGCGCTCGACGCGCGTCGTCACGCCGGAGGGCACCCGCCCGGCCTCGGTCGCCGTCACGGGCGGCACGATCACCGCGGTCCGCCCGTACGGGGCGCCCCCGCCCCCGGGCGCCACCGTGACGGACCTGGGCGACGACGCCCTGCTGCCGGGTCTCGTGGACACCCACGTGCACGTGAACGACCCCGGCCGCACGGCCTGGGAGGGTTTCGGTACGGCCACGCGCGCCGCCGCGGCCGGCGGCGTCACCACGCTCCTCGACATGCCGCTCAACAGCATTCCGCCCACCACCACCGTCTCCCACCTGCGGGTGAAGCGGGACGTGGCGCGCCCGAGCGTCCACGTGGACGTCGGTTTCTGGGGCGGCGCCGTGCCGGGGAACGCGGACGACCTGCGCCCCCTGCACGAGGCGGGCGTCTTCGGCTTCAAGGCGTTCCTCTCGCCGTCGGGCGTGGAAGAGTTCCCGGCGCTCGGCCCCGGCGATCTGGAGACGGTCGCGGCGCGCGTCGCCGAGCTGGACGGCCTGCTGATCGTGCACGCCGAGGACCCCGCCCACCTGGAGCGCGCGCCGCAGCGCGGCGGCCCGCGCTACGCCGACTTCCTCGCTTCCCGCCCCCGCGCCGCCGAGAACGAGGCCATAGGGCGCCTCGTCGAGATCTCCCGGCGCCTGGGCACGCGCGTGCACGTCCTGCACCTGTCGTCCTCCGGCGCCCTCCCGCTGATCGCCGGGGCGAAGGCGGAGGGCCTCCCCGTCACCGCCGAGACCTGCCCGCACTTCCTGACGCTGACGGCCGAGGAAGTCCCGGACGGAGCCACCGAGTTCAAGTGCTGCCCGCCCATCCGCGAGGCGGCCAACCAGGACGCCCTGTGGGCGGCCCTGGCCGACGGGACGATCGACTGTGTCGTCTCCGACCACTCCCCCTGCACCGCCGACCTCAAGGTTCCCGACTTCGCCGCCGCCTGGGGCGGCATATCGTCCCTGCAGCTCGGCCTCCCCGCCGTCTGGACGGCGGCCCGCCGCCGCGGGCACACCCTGGGCGACGTCGCCCGCTGGATGTCCGCGGGCCCCGCGGCGCTGGCCGGCCTGCACCGCAAGGGGGCCCTCGCGCCGGGCCGCGACGCGGACTTCGCCGTCCTCGCCCCCGAGGCCGCCTTCACCGTCGACCCGGGCGCGCTCCACCACCGCAACCACGTCACCGCCTACGCCGGCAGGACCCTCCACGGCGTCGTGCGGTCCACCTGGCTGCGCGGCCGCAGGATCGCCCACCACGGCGCCCTCGCCGAGCCCGCCGGCCTCCTCCTCGAAAGGCAGCGCAGCGCATGACGAGCACACCGGACGGCAGCTCCGGCATACCTTCCTTCACCGGCGGCGCGGCACCGTACGCGGGCGGCGACCCGTACGCCGACTACCGCGCCGCGGACCTCCCCTTCGCCTCCCTGCCCGACCTCGCCGACCGCCGCCTGGGCGCGGGCGTCATCGCCGCCAACGACGAGTTCTTCGCCGAACGCGAGAATCTCCTCACTCCTGCCCCCGCGCACTTCGACCCCGCTCTCTTCGGCCACAAGGGCAAGGTCATGGACGGCTGGGAAACCCGCCGCAGGCGCGGACCGGACGCCGCACACCCGCACCCCACGGACGACGACCACGACTGGGCGCTGATCCGCCTCGGCGCCCCCGGGGTGATCCGCGGACTCGTCGTCGACACCGCCCACTTCCGCGGCAACCACCCGCAGGCCGTCTCCGTCGAGGCCGCCCGCCTCCCGGGCACGCCCTCGCCCGGCGAACTCCTCGCCGACGACGTCGCATGGACGGTCCTCGTGCCCCGTACGCCCGTCGGCGGCCACGCGGCGAACGGCTTCGCCGTCCGCTGCGAGGAACGCTTCACCCACCTCCGGCTGTGCCAGTACCCCGACGGCGGCATCGCCCGGCTGCGGGTGCACGGCGAGGTGCGCCCCGACCCGGCCTGGCTCGCCGCCCTCGGCACCTTCGACCTCGCCGCGCTGGAGAACGGCGGCCTCCCCGAGGACGCCTCGGACCGCTTCTACTCCTCCCCGCTCAACACCGTGCTGCCCGGGCGCTCGCGGAAGATGGACGACGGCTGGGAGACGCGCCGCCGCCGTGACCGCGGGCACGACTGGGTCCGCTACCGCCTCACCGGGCAGGCGGTGCTGCGCGCCGTCGAGATCGACACCGGGTGCTACAAGGGCAATGCCGCGGGCTGGGCGGAGGTGTCCGTCCTCGACGCGGCGGCGGGCGCCGACCCGGCCGGCACCTCGGCCGGCTGGACGGCGGTCGTGCCCCGCACCCGCCTCCAGCCCGACGCGGTGCACCGGTTCCCCCTGACGGGCGCCCCGGTGGCGACCCACGTGCGCGTCGACATCCACCCGGACGGGGGCGTGGCACGGCTGCGGGTGCACGGCTCGCTGACGGAGACGGGGGCGCGGAGCCTCGCAGCGGGTCTTACCGCGGGCCTCGCCGCGGGTGCCGACGCGGGCCTTACAGCGGACGGCTCATGAACAGGGCCGTCTCGCCCTCCGAGGCCGTGCCCCGGTAGAGGGACGTGTCCAGCCCGCACAGCGCGAACCCCATGCGGCGGTAGGCCCGTACGGCCGGTGCGTTGACGTTCGTGACCTCCAGCCAGGCCGTACGGGCGCCCAGTTCCCGGCCGTGGGCCAGAGCCTGCTCCATGAGGCCCGGACCGACGCCCCGCCCGCGGTGCCCGGGCGCCACCCTGATGTCGGCGATCACCAGCCGGTCGTTCCACGCCGAGTGGGTGAGGGTGACGGCGCCGCACAGGGCGTCCCCGTCGAGGGCGACGATGACGTGGGCCCCCTCGCCGCCGTCCTCTTCTTCCTCGTCCTCGGCCGGGTACACCTTGCGCAGGGGCGGGTCGACGGGCGTCTCGCGCAGCCGGAACCCCTCGCCGGACGCGCTGACTTCGAGGACGGTCGCCGTCGTGAAGGAGTTGTCGATCGCCTCGGCCGCGGCGAACTCGCCGGGGCGGGCGGGGCGGTAGACGACGGCTGCGGGCTGTGCGGCTACGGGCATGGTTTTACCGTACAGCGATTCCGTCCCAGAACATCGACTCGTAGGCCTGCAGCAGCCGTCCGTAGCGGTGCGCCAGCGGCTCGGACAGCCGCCCGCTCGCCAGGCCGGCCTCCACGGCCTCGACGGACCGCTCCTCCGCCTCGGGCGCGGGACCGGCGAAGAAGTCGAAGAAGCCGCAGGCGGGGTTGTCGAAGCCGTAGTGCTCGCGCAGGGCCGCGCCGACGGCGGCGCAGTAGCCGCCCCACGCCGCGAAGTTGGCCGTCAGGGCGACCACCGCGTCCACGGGATCGGCGTTGAGCGCGAGCCAGGCCACGTACGAGGGGTAGGCCTGGCAGCCCGGGCGCGGCTCGTGGGCGCGGACGGCCTCCTCGTCGAGCCCGCACGCGAGCGCCAGCGGCCCGAGCAGGCTCAGGGCCAGGTCCTCGCCGAGGGCGAGGGACTCGAAGAACCGGGCCGCGGCCGGCTCGTCCGCCGCGCGCCCGGCGAGGTGGACGAAGCTGCGCCGGTCGGCGGCGATGACGTGGTGCTGTTCGAGCGCGAACGCGGTGATCACCTCGCGCGGGGCCTCGCCCGCCGCGATCAGCGGGACGGTGCGGCCCGCGCCCTCGCCGGGAGCGAGCTCCCGGACCGCGTCCGCCAGGACCTCCTGGGCCGTACGGGTCATCGCTCCGCCTTCCTGTCCCGGGACGGTCCGCGTGCTGCCTCCCGCGATCGTAGTCCGGGGCGTCGGCGTCCGCAGGAGGCACGCGGACCGTCTCACCCGGGCGGGAGGGGGCGCCTGCGGGAGGGGCGCCTCACCCTCCGGCGAGAAAGAAGAGGAGGAAGAGGAAGGCGGCGAAGAAGTGGACGGCCACGAGGTAGATGACGACCCGGACGGTCATCCCCATGGGGGCCCGGTCCTCCTCGTCCATGGGCTTGTGGGCGGGGGCCGCGGGCACGAGCCCGTCCGTGGCCTCGCCGGTGTGCGCGGATGCGTCGTTCAGGGCGTCCTTCACGGCATGTCCCTCCGGGTGGGTGCGGCGCCCCCGAGGCACAGCTCGGTCGCGCCGCTCTGCAGCAGCGTGTGCATGAACAGCAAATCGGCTCCGCCGCGCGACGCGGCGGCGATGCGGTGCGGGGTGAGCGAGTCGAAGTGGGCGGCGTCGCCGGGGTCCAGGAGGTGGGTGCTGCCGCCCAGCGTGAGGCGCAGCCGCCCGCCCGTGACGTACAGCCACTCCTCGCCCGGGTGGACGCGCACCAGCTCGGCCTGTCCGCCCGCCTCCGGCGGCACGTGCAGCCGCAGGGCCTGCAGGGCACGGCCGGAGCCGCCGGCCCGCCAGTACGTCCAGCCTCCGGCGCGCTGCGGCTCCATGTGGCCCGCGCGCACGATGGGGTCGCGCTCGGGCGCGGCCTCGCCCAGCAGGTCGGATACCGTGGTTCCGTAGGTCCGGGCCAGGGCCAGCAGCATCGGCAGCGACGGCGTCCGCCGGCCGGTCTCCAGCCGGGACAGGTGGGCGGGGGACAGGCCGACGCGCGCGGCGGCGGCCTCCAGGGTCAGCCCACTGCGGGTGCGCAGGTCACGCAGGCGCGGGGCCACGGTGGGCAGGTCGGCCGCGGGCTCGTCGGGCAGCGGTGTCATGCTTCCGGTATAGGACCGTTCCTGCCTGAAAGGCAAAAGTTTTGCCCATGAGGCAAAACCTCGCCCTGAAGCAAAGGTTCCGCCCAGTCGGACGACGCCTCCGGTTAACTCCTGGAAAACAGTCGGCGTTGTCATTGACATGACATCCGCTACGCGCGTCATGCTGGGCCCATGAACGCAACCCCCCACCGCACCCCGCGCTCTTCGCGCTTCGCCCGCACGGCCGTCCTCGCCGCGCTGGCCTCCGCCCTCTTCGCCGGCGGCCCGGCCGTCGCCGCCCCGCTCGCCGCTCCGGCGGCCCCCGTCGCCGTCACGGCCGCGGCCCCGGCCGCTGCGAAGTCGGTCGGCGACATCTGCAAGTCGGCCCTGCCGGCCCAGGCCCACGACACGCTGCGCCTGATCGACGCGGGCGGCCCGTTCCCGTACCCGAAGGACGGCACCGTCTTCTCCAACCGCGAGGGCGTGCTCCCCAAGCAGTCCTCGGGCTACTACCACGAGTACACGGTCAAGACCCCCGGCTCGCCCGACCGCGGCGCCCGCCGCATCGTCGCGGGCCAGGGCGACCACGAGGACTACTACACCGGCGACCACTACGCGACGTTCAACCGGGTCGACTTCGGCTGCTGAGCAGCTGCTGATCGATCGTCATCCCAGCGCCATCCGAGCGGATTGCGCTCATCCACCGTCTCCTCACGCGCGGAAGCGGGTAGACCCGGTCACCGGGCAGCCGACCCACGCGTGAGGAGACACCGGCCCTTGTCCAGAACCCGGCCCGCGGGGTGCCGAGTCCGCCTCGGCGCCCTTGCCCTCGCCGCCGCGGCCGCCGCCTGCCTCGCCCCCGCCCTGCAGCAGCCGCCCGCGGCACCTGCCGCGCAGGGTGCACCCGCCGCGGCCGGCGCCCCCGACCTCGGGCCGGGCGTCCACGTCTTCGACCCGGCCATGCCCCGCCGGCGCGTCCAGCGCACGCTGGACGAGGTCTTCCGGCGGCAGGAGAGCGCCCAGTTCGGCCCCGGCCGCGAGGCGCTGCTGTTCAAGCCGGGCACCTACGACGTGGACGTCGACGTCGGCTTCTACACGCAGGTGGCGGGCCTGGGGCTGCGGCCCGACGACGTCACCATCAGGGGCGCGGTGCACGCCGAGGCCGACTGGTTCCAGGGCAACGCGACGCAGAACTTCTGGCGCGCCGCCGAGAACCTCTCCGTCACCCCCGCCTCCGGCAGCGACCGCTGGGCCGTCTCCCAGGCCGCCCCGTACCGCCGCGTGCACCTGCGCGGCGACCTCCGCCTGGACGACGGCGGCTGGTCGAGCGGCGGGTTCACCGCCGACTCGGTGATCGACGGGCGGGTCCTCTCGGGAACCCAGCAGCAGTGGTTCACGCGCAACAGCGAGCTCGGCGGCGGCTGGTCCGGCGCCCTGTGGAACATGGTGTTCGCCGGGGTGCCGGGCGCCCCGCCGACGACCTTCCCAGATCCGGCCCGCACCACCGTCGAGCGCACCCCCGTCATCCGCGAGAAGCCCTTCCTGTACATCGACCGCTCGGGCGCCTACCGGGTCTTCGTCCCCGCCCTGCGCAGGAACGCCCGGGGTGTCACCTGGTCCGCGGGGGCGGCCGGCCCCGGCACCTCGCGACCGCTCGGCCGCTTCTTCGTCGTCCGGCCGGGGACGGGCGCCGCCCGGATCAACGACGAGCTCGCGCGGGGCAGGGACCTGCTGATCACGCCCGGTGTGCACCACCTCGACCGGCCCCTGCGCGTCAGGCGCCCCGGCACCGTCGTCCTCGGCCTGGGGCTCGCCACCCTCGTGCCGGACCGGGGCACCGCCGCCCTGACCGTCGCCGACGTCGACGGCGTGCGCGTCGCCGGCCTGCTCGTCGACGCGGGGCGCACGGCCTCGCCGGTGCTGATGGAGATCGGCCCGCCCGGCGCCCGGCGCCGCCACGCCGCCGACCCCGTCTCGCTGCACGACGTCTACTTCCGCATCGGCGGAGCCGGTCCCGGGCGGGCCGTCAGGAGCCTGGCCGTGCACAGTTCGGACGTCATCGGCGACAACCTGTGGCTGTGGCGGGCCGACCACGGCCGCGGCGTCGGATGGTCCGTCAACACCGCAGCCGAGGGGCTGGTCGTCGACGGCGCGAACGTCACGATGTACGGCCTGTTCGTGGAGCACTACCAGCGCCGGCAGACGCTGTGGAACGGCGAAGGCGGCCGCACCTACTTCTTCCAGAACGAGCTGCCCTACGACCCTCCCGGCCGCGCCGCCTGGAGCGACGGCCGGGCCACGGGCTACCCCGCCTACCGGGTCGCCCCCTCCGTGACCCGCCACGAGGCCTGGGGCCTGGGCAGCTACTGCACGTTCAAGGCCGCGCCCGGGCTCGTGGCCGACCGGGCCTTCGAGGCGCCCCGCAGGCCCGGCGTACGCCTCCACAGCCTCGTCGCCGTCTCGCTCGACGGCGACTGCGCCCTGCGGCACGTCGTCGGCGGGGCGGGCGGACCGGCCGACGCCCGCAACAAGGTCGCCACCCTCCGCTCCTGGCCGGAGGCGGACCGGAGGCGGACCGGAGGCGGACCGGAGGCGGGCCCGCCCGGCGGTGAATCGCCCGGAGGGTGAACGGCTGTCCGGAAAACGCCCTTGAGTCGATCACTCTCCGCATCTCATGATGATCTTTCGGAGCGAGGGGGATTGCCATGGGAGCGGCCGAAGCAGCGGCGATCGTCGATCTGGCGGCCATGGGGGAGGAGTTCACCCGGCACCCGCACCGGGTCTACGCCGCCCTGCGCGAGCAGGGCCCCGTGCACCGCGTGTTCATGCCCGAGGGCGCCGAGGCCTGGCTCGTCGTCGGCTACGACGAGGTGCGCGCCACGCTCAACGACCCCCGGCTGACGAAGGACTGGGCGAAGGCCGCCGCCGACATCAGCCTGATCCGGGCCTCCGCCGGGCCGAACATGCTGGTCCTGGACGCCCCGGACCACACCCGGCTGCGCAAGCTCATCGCCAAGGAGTTCACGCCGCGGCGCGTCGAGGAGATGGCGCCGCGCGTGCAGCAGATGACGGACGAGCTGCTCGACGCCATGCTGGCGGCGCCCGGCCGCCGCGCCGACCTGGTGGAGGCCCTGTCCTTCCCGCTGCCCATGGCCGTCATCTGCGACCTGCTCGGCGTGCCGTCCCTCGACCGCGCGGCCTTCCGCCACTGGTCGAACACCAGCGTCGGCGCGGGGCCTGCCGAGGAGAAGATAGTCGTCGCCCGGGAAGTCACCGCCTATCTGAACGCCCTCATCGCCGCCAAGCGGGACGAGCCCGGTGACGATCTGATGAGCGCCCTGATCACCACCGCGGACGAGGACGGCGACCGGCTCTCCCCCGACGAACTCCTCGGCATGGCATGGCTCCTGCTGGTCGCCGGCCACGAAACCACCGTCAACCTGATCTCCAACGGCGTCCTCGCCCTCCTGCAGCACCCCGACCAGCTTGCCGCGCTGCGCGCCGACCCCGGCCTGATGGACAACGCCGTCGAGGAGATGCTGCGCTACGACGGGCCGCTGGAGACCCCCACCTACCGCTTCACCACCGGGCCGGTGGAGATCGGCGGCACGCTCATCCCCGGAGGCGGCGAGCTCGTGCTGCCCGTGCTGGCCGACGCCGACCGCGATCCGGCCCGCTTCTCCGACGCCGCCCGGTTCGACATCCGCCGTGACGCCCGCGGCCACGTGGCCTTCGGTCACGGCATCCACTACTGCCTCGGCGCCCCGCTGGCCCGGCTGGAGGCCCGGATCGCCATCGGCTCGCTGCTGGAGCGCTGCCCGGATCTCGCCCTGGACGCCCACCCGGACGCCCTCACCTGGCGCGAGGGCCTCCTCATCCGGGGCCCGCACCGGCTGCCCGTCCGCTTCTGAGCCGGCTCGCCCGCCCCTCTTCTCCCTCCCGCTCGCTCTCCTCGTTCCCGTCCTCAGTCGACCGGCGGGTGCCCGAGCTCGTCGCGGGCGCGCTCCAGTTCGGCGCGGGCCCGCTGCCGGGCCTCGGGGCTCGCCCCCGGCTGGTGCCGCAGGAAGGCCTCGACGAATCCCGCGCGCCGCGCCGGCGGGTAGCGCTCCTCGGCGAGGAACGGCAGGTCGTTGCCGACCATGCTGCGGGCGACGAGCAGCGGGGTGTCGCTGTGCAGCGGGCGGAAGCCCCGGTTGTGCAGGCCCGGCCCCGGGTGCCCGGGGAAGAACTCGCCGAGCATCATCCCCTCCGCCACGAACTCCGGCTTGAGCCGCTCGTGGACGCGGACCACGGTCCCGGCGGCCACGCCGGGCAGCACCAGCACGATGGTCTTGTCGATGGTGTGCGGGCCGCGGCGCGGCTCCATGGCCAGCCAGTGCGCCTTGAGCGCGGCCGCGGCGGCCGCGAGCCCGGCCTCGTCGTGCACCGGTGGCTCGGCGAGCGCGTAGCGGATCAGCCCGAGCCGCTGGGCGAGCGGCACGAACGGGCAGACCGCCCCGCGGCGGCCGAGGTCGGGGTGGGGCCGGGCGATGCGTCCGCGGACCCAGTCGTCGACGGGCCCCAGCACGTCGTGCGCGGCGGCCTCCTGCGGGTCGTAGAGCCTGATGCGCGCGAGGCCGGCGTCCGCCCCGCCGCCGTCAGGGAGTGTGCGGTGGTCGTCTCGGTGGTTCATGGGTGTCTCCCCGTTACGCTCTCCGGTCAGCCGGACTCCGGTCAGTCAGAAAAACCGGCCGGACCGGGACCGAGGTTGAGCGATCGGGGCAAAACAGTCCTATGACCTCCCTGGCGGGCGTCCATCGGGACCAGGAGGGCTACGCCGTCAGCGCGGAGCCGAACTCCACCAGCAGTAAGGCCGAGGCCGCCAGCAGCAGTACGCCCGAGCCGCCGAGCAGCAGCCGGTAGCCGCGGGTGCCGATCCGGTGCCGCGCCCGGGCGACCACGACCGCGAGCGCGGCCTTGCTGCCGACCAGCAGCCCGTAGAAGCCGAAGAGGAAGCCCCCGGCGCCGGGCGGGCCGTTGCGCCAGGCGGCCACGAGCAGCGGCGCCCCCGTCGTCAGCCAGAACATCCACGGGTGCGGGCTGAGGAGGTTGACGAGCGCGCCCTGCCGGAGCGTCCGCCGGCCCTGGACCCGGGCCTCCTCGGTGTCGCGGACGTCGGGCACCTCGGCGGTGCGGGCCTCGCGCAGGGTCGAGACGGCCAGCCAGGCGAGGAAGAGGCCGCCGACCACGCCGCCGGCCGCGATGGCCCGCTCGGGCAGCACGGCCAGCACCGTCACGGCCAGCACGATCACCGGCAGGTCCGTGAGCAGGGGGACGGCCGCTACCCGCAGCCCGACGCCGAGACCGCCGCGCAGGGTCCCCGAGAGCACCAGCGCGAGCAGCGGGCCCGGGCTGATCCCCGCGCTGAAGCCGAGTGCCACGCCGAGAGCCAGCTCTTCCACGGTGCTGCCCATCTCTCCTCACCGACCCCTGCAGGAGGCATAGGTGAAAATCAGTGGATATCCAGTGATATTGGTTCCAACTTCTGTATTGCACAAGACGTCTGTACGGGGCACGAGGTTGACGCCGCGGTCACTCGTATCGGTAACGCCGGATACGCACCGTGATTTGTCCGGACAACCTGACCTACGAACTTCCCGTCATCCGGTCCCGCGGCTAGGCTCCCTTCGTGGCGAACCAACCACCCCTCCAGTTCAGCCTGGACCGCAGCAGCCCCGTCCCGCTCTACTACCAGCTGTCCCAGCAGCTCGAAGCAGCGATCGAGCAGGGCAGGCTCGCTCCCGGCAGCCTCCTCGGCAACGAGATCGACCTCGCCGGGCGGCTCGGCCTGTCCCGGCCCACCGTCCGCCAGGCCATCCAGTCGCTGGTGGACAAGGGCCTGCTCATCCGCCGCCGCGGCGTCGGTACCCAGGTGCTGCACAGCCAGGTCAAGCGGCCCCTGGAGCTCAGCAGCCTCTACGACGACCTCGAAGCGGCGGGCCAGCAGCCCGCCACGCGGGTGCTGCACCACGCGGCCGAAGCCGCCACGGCGGGGGTCGCCGCGGCGCTCGGCGTGCCCGAGGGCACCGAGGTGCTGCGGATCGAGCGGCTGCGCCTCGCGCACGGCGAGCCGATGGCCCACCTGTGCAACCACCTGCCCGTGGGCCTCCTCGACGCCGATCCCGCCCGCCTGGAGGAGACCGGCCTCTACCGCCTCATCCGTGCCGCCGGCATCACGCTGCACAGCGCCCGGCAGACGGTCGGCGCCCGTGCCGCGACCGCCGAGGAGGCCGAGCGGCTGGCCGAGCCGGTGGGCGCGCCGCTGCTGACGATGGAGCGGACGACG
Organism: Streptomyces sp. URMC 124; assembly: GCF_051386455.1. NCBI lineage: Bacteria > Bacillati > Actinomycetota > Actinomycetes > Kitasatosporales > Streptomycetaceae > Streptomyces > Streptomyces sp. URMC 124. The sequence continues at coordinate 18,471 of NZ_JBPQTS010000045.1, read as the reverse complement.
TACGACGACACGGGGCGCGCCGTCGAGTTCGGCTCGCACGTCTACCGGGCCTCGCGCTACTCCTTCGAATTCCAGCTGCTGGTCCGCTCGTAGCGGTGCGACCCGCCGCCCCCGGCAGCCCGGCTCTGTAACGTCAGGCCATCAGAATGTTCGGACAAAGCCTTGACGCGGTGGGGCGCCCGCCACTAGAACTCCACCCACATGCAGCAGCCCCCGGCGGTACCCGCTGAAGCCCCCGCGGTCAGCGGTGACGGATGGTGACGGATACTTGGGCGGTTGGGCCCGCGCGATCGGGGCCCGGCCGCACCGTGACAGACAGTGAGAAGGGCAACTCCTCGTGGCAAGGGTTCGGACAGGCGTACGTGCGGTGAGCGCCGTGCTGGCAGCGGTGCTCGGCGCCACCCTGGCGGGGTGCAGCGCTACGGGCGGCAAGCGCGCGGAGGAGCGGGCCGCCAAGGCCGCGCAGGGCCGCGCCGCGGTCGACACGCCGCGCTGGACCTTCGCGATGGTCACCCACTCGGGCGATGGCGACAACTTCTGGGACATCGTCCAGAGCGGCGCCAAGCAGGCGGCCGCGAAGGACAACATCAACTTCCTCTACGCGCACGACGCCGAGGGCAACAAGCAGGCGCAGAGCGTCCAGGCCATGATCGACCAGAAGGTCGACGGCCTGATCGTCACGCTCGCCAAGCCCGACGCCATGAAGGACGTCGTGGCCAAGGCCAAGAAGGCCGGCATCCCGGTGATCACCGTGAACTCGGGCTCCGACAAGTCCAAGGAGTTCGGCGCGCTCACCCACATCGGCCAGGACGAGGTCATCGCCGGCGAGGCCGTCGGCGAGCAGCTCAACCAGCGCGGGAAGAAGAAGGCGGTCTGCGTCCTGCACGAGCAGGGCAACGTCGGCCACGAGCAGCGCTGCGACGGCGTGAAGAAGTCCTTCAAGGGCGAGGTGCAGAACCTCTACGTCGAGGGCACGAACATGCCGAGCGTGCAGTCCTCGATCGAGGCGAAGCTGCAGTCCGACAAGGACATCGACGCCGTCGTCACGCTCGGTGCGCCCTTCGCCCCCACCGCCGTCAAGGCCGCCGAGCAGGCCGGCAGCAAGGCCGAGGTCGACACCTTCGACCTCAACGGCCAGGTCGCCGCGGACCTGCAGTCCGGCAAGCTCGGCTTCGCCGTCGACCAGGACCCGTACCTCCAGGGCTACGAGGCCGTCGACCTGCTGTGGCTCTACCGCTACAACCGCGACATGCTCGGCGGTGGCCACCCGGTCCTGACCGGCCCGCAGATCGTCACCAAGGACGACGCCAAGCAGCTCGCCGAGTACGCCAAGCGGGGCACGCGATGAGCGCCCCCGCAACGGCCCCCGTCCAGGACGCCCCCGACGAGCGGCTGGTGCAGCGCTCGCACGTGCGCCGGCTGCTCGGGCGCCCCGAGCTCGGCGCGGTCGTCGGTGCGCTGGCGGTCTTCGTCTTCTTCTCCGTCGTCGCCGACAGCTTCCTGCAGACGTCCAGCCTGTCGACGGTGCTCTACGCCTCCTCGACCATCGGCATCATGGCCGTGCCCGTGGCGCTGCTGATGATCGGCGGCGAGTTCGACCTGTCGGCCGGTGTGATGGTGACCAGCGCCGCGCTGGTCTCCTCGATGTTCAGCTACCAGATGACGGCCAACGTCTGGGTCGGCGCCGGCGTCTCGCTGCTCGCCATGCTCGCCGTCGGCTTCTTCAACGGCTTCGTGCTCACCCGCACCAAGCTGCCCAGCTTCATCATCACGCTGGCCACCTTCCTGATGCTGACCGGTCTGAACCTGGGCTTCACCAAGCTCATCGGCGGCACCGTCTCCACCAAGACCATCGGGGACATGGAGGGCTTCGACTCCGCCCGCGCCGTCTTCGCCTCCCACCTGACGGTCGGCGGCGTGGACCTCCAGGTCACCATCCTGTGGTGGCTCGGCCTGGTGGCCCTGGCCACCTGGGTCCTGCTGCGCACCCGCGCCGGCAACTGGATCTTCGCGGTGGGCGGCAACTCCGACGCGGCCCGCGCGGTCGGCGTCCCCGTCAAGGGCACCAAGATCGCCCTCTATATGGCGGTCGCCTTCTGCGCCTGGATCTCCGGCCAGCACCTGCTCATGTCCTACGACGTGGTGCAGTCCGGCGAGGGCGTCGGCAACGAACTCCTCTACATCATCGCGGCCGTCATCGGCGGCTGCCTGATGACCGGCGGCTACGGCTCCGCCATCGGCTCCGCGGTCGGCGCGTTCATCTTCGGCATGGCCAGCAAGGGCATCGTCTACGCCCAGTGGAACCCGGACTGGTTCAAGTTCTTCCTCGGCGCGATGCTGCTCCTGGCCACGCTGCTGAACGCCTGGGTGCGCAAGAGGGCGGAGGCCCGCAAATGAGTGCTGCTGCCCTGGTCAAGCTGACCGACGTCAGCAAGTTCTACGGGAACATCCGCGCCCTCGAAGGGGTCTCCCTGGAGGTCCACGCGGGCGAGATCACCTGTGTGCTCGGCGACAACGGCGCCGGCAAGTCCACCCTCATCAAGATCGTCGCCGGTCTGCACCAGCACGACGCCGGCAGCTTCGAGATCGAGGGGGAGGAGACGAAGCTCGCCTCCCCCCGCGAGGCCCTCGACCGCGGCATCGCCACGGTCTACCAGGACCTCGCGGTCGTCCCCCTGATGCCGGTCTGGCGGAACTTCTTCCTCGGCTCCGAGCCCACGAAGGGCGCCGGCCCCTTCAAGCGGCTCGACGTGCAGCACATGCGCGAGACCACGCGCAGCGAGCTGCTGCGCATGGGCATCGACCTGCGCGACGTCGACCAGCCCATCGGCACCCTCTCCGGCGGCGAGCGGCAGTGCGTGGCCATCGCCCGGGCGGTCTACTTCGGCGCGAAGGTGCTCGTCCTCGACGAGCCGACCGCGGCGCTCGGCGTCAAGCAGTCGGGCGTCGTCCTGAAGTACGTGGCCGCGGCGCGCGACGCCGGCCTGGGCGTGGTGTTGATCACCCACAACCCGCACCACGCGTATCTGGTCGGTGACCGCTTCGTGCTGCTCAAGCGCGGTGCGATGGCCGGCAGCCACGCCAAGTCGGAGATCGCGCTCGACGAGCTCACCCGCCAGATGGCGGGCGGCAGCGAGCTCGAACAGCTCAGCCACGAGCTGCAGCGGGCCCCCGGACCGGACGTGATCGGCGGCAAGCCGGTCGCCCCCGGCGAGGGGTGACGCAGCTCTCACCGGGCGGGCCCGCCGGCGGCGGGCCCGCTTCCCGCGATGCGGTAAGCGACGCCTCCTTGAGGCACAATCGGCGACGACCGTATCCACGAGGCAGCCACCTCCCGAGACCACCGCAGGGACGACGACTCTTGCGAGCACGCAACCGGAGCGACCGTAGAACCGCACAGCTCCACGCCGTGGCGGTGGTGTCGTGAGCATGTACCGCGACCTCCACCGGGGTGCGGCGAGGGCCACCGTGCTGCGCACCGTCGGCACGCGCGAGCGCCGCTCGCACCTGACCGCCCCGCGCGTGCCCACCGTCGGCATCGACATCGGCGGCACCAAGGTGATGGCGGGCGTCGTGGACGCCGACGGCACGATCCTGGAGAAGGTCCGCACCGAGACGCCGGACAAGTCCAAGAGCCCCAAGGTCGTCGAGGACACCATCGTCGAGCTCGTCCTCGACCTCTCCGACCGGCACGACGTCCACGCCGTGGGCATCGGCGCGGCCGGCTGGGTCGACGCCGACCGCAACCGCGTCCTGTTCGCCCCGCACCTGTCCTGGCGCAACGAGCCGCTGCGCGACCGCCTCGCCGGCCGCCTCGCCGTCCCCGTCATGGTCGACAACGACGCCAACACCGCCGCCTGGGCGGAGTGGCGCTTCGGCGCGGGCCGCGGCGAGGACCACCTCGTCATGATCACCCTCGGTACGGGCATCGGCGGTGCGATCCTCGAGGACGGCCAGGTCAAGCGCGGCAAGTTCGGCGTCGCCGGCGAGTTCGGCCACATGCAGGTCGTGCCCGGCGGGCACCGCTGCCCGTGCGGCAACCGCGGCTGCTGGGAGCAGTACAGCTCCGGCAACGCCCTGGTGCGCGAGGCCCGCGAGCTGGCCGCCGCCGAGTCCCCCGTCGCGTACGGGATCATCGACCGCGTCGGCGGCAACATCCCCGAGATCACCGGCCCGCTCATCACCGAGCTGGCCCGCTCCGGCGACGCCATGTGCGTGGAGCTGCTGCAGGACATCGGCCAGTGGCTCGGCGTCGGCATCGCCAACCTCGCCGCCGCCCTCGACCCCTCCTGCTTCGTCATCGGCGGCGGTGTCAGCGCCGCCGACGACCTGCTGATCGGCCCCGCCCGGGACGCCTTCCGCCGCCACCTCACCGGCCGCGGCTACCGCCCTGAGGCCCGCATCGTCAAGGCTCAGCTCGGCCCCGAGGCCGGCATGGTCGGCGCCGCGGACCTGGCCCGGCTCGTCGCCCGCCGCTTCCGGCGCGCCAACCGCCGCCGCGTCGAGCGCTACGAGCGGTACGCGAGGGCGGGCCGCGCTTGATGACCACCACGGAGCACTCCGCCGAGCGCACGGAGCTGCCGCCCGGCCCCCCGCGGGCGGACGGCGGCTTCGGCCGCCGCTGCCTCAAGGCCGTCGTCGTCTTCCTGCTCGTCGCCATCCCCGCCGGCTACCTCTACATCTCCGCGATGCAGAGCCGCGGCGGCAGCGAGTCCAAGAAGGAGCAGGCGGCCGCGTCCGGCCTGGAAGAGGGCTGGCCCACCCGGCTCCAGCGCCGCCTGTACGAGGTGACCGTCCCGCCCTACGCGGAGGACGTCGCCAGCTACGAGACCAACGCGTGGAAGGCGAGCTCGCTCTTCCTGCAGTTCACCACCACGCGCGAGAAGTTCGACAAGTGGCTCTCCGACGTCGGCACCAGCGCCTCCGAGCTGGAGGACGGCGAGGTCACCATCGACGAGGACGAGGCCGCCGAGGTCGGCTGGGACCTGGGCGAGGGCCACCACTGGGCGGGCACCACCGTGGATCAGGACAAGCCCAAGCCGTCCCTGGAGATCACCGCCAACCTCGACGACCCGAAGTATCCGCGGGTCTTCGTGGTGTCCACGACCACGCCCTGACCGGCATGCCCTGACCGGCCCGGCCTCACCGGAGCGGCCTGCCGGGGCGCGCGGGTGTCACGGAGCGCCGGTCAGGGGCGCCCCGGCCTCACAGGAGCGGCTTGCCGGGGCACACCGAGTCGCCCCACGCCGTGGTCGTGATGCAGTGGTCGTCGCCGTGCGGGCCGCGCGTCTCCCAGCCGTCGGGGAGCTCGAACTTCACCGGGGCCGTCACGGACGCGCCCGCCTCCGCCCGGCCGGTGTCGGCCGTCGCCGCACCGCCCCAGCCCAGGCACGTCCCCAGCACGACCGCCGTCACCGCAACCCGCACAACCGCTCGCATGTCAGCCCCTCAGTCACGTCCGCTTCCCCGGGCCGTGCACACCGGCCCTCCCGACGCGGCAAGCCTGTCACCCGCTGATCATGAACGGTAGGCGGCTAAGGGATCATAAAAGTGCCATGGCAGTTTTATGTTGCAAGGGGCGACATTGATCCACGCTGTCTCTGAGGAACCGTCCGCGATCGACGACGACACCGTCGTGCTCTACCGCTGGGCCATCCGGCACCACCAGATCACCTCGGGCGACCTGCCGGAGGTGTGCGCCGCGACCGGCCTGGACACGGAGGCGCTGCACCGGGCGCTGGCGGCCCTGACCCGGGCCTGCCTGGTGCGCGAGGTCGACCAGGGCGGATCCGTCGCCTGGCAGGCGGTCAGCCCGCAGGCCGCCTCGGACCGGCTGCTGGCCACCCGGGGCGCCGAACTCCGGCTGCGCGAGGACGACCTGCACCGCCGGCGCACCCAGCTGCAGCGCGAGCACGAGGCCCTCGGCGCCCTCGTCCCGGTCTACCTCCAGTCCCGGCAGACCGCCTTCCCCCGGGCGACCATCGACCGGCTGCCCGACAAGGGCACCGTGCGCACCCTGCTCACCGAGGTCATCGACAGCTGCACCAGCGAGATCCTGGTGTCCAAACACGGCGGCTCCTTCCCGCCCAACGCGCTGCGCGAAGCCCTTCCACGCGATCTGGCGCTCCTCGCGCGCGGCATCCGCATGCACTGCCTCTACCAGCACACCACCCGCTACGACCAGGCCACGCGCGCCCACGCGGCCGAGCTCATCCGCGCCGGGGCGCAGATCCGCACCCTGCCCGAGGTCGTCCCGCAGATGATCGTGGTGGACGGCCGCATGGCCTTCATTCCGGCGGGCAAGGGCGGTGCGCTCGTCGTGCGCGAACCCGACCTGATCGCCTACCTCCTCGCCGTCTTCCACCGCGACTGGGCCAACGCCACGCCCTTCGCCACCGGTCCGCGCGCCGCGCACGAGGTGTCCGGAACCCTCAAACAGAGCATCCTCGTCCTGCTCGCCAAGGGCCTCAAGGACGACTCCGTGGCCCGCAGGCTCGGCATCTCGCTGCGCACCTGCCGCCGCCACATCTCCGAGCTCATGGACGAGCTCGGCGTGCAGAGCCGCTTCGAGGCCGGAGTCGTCGCCGAACGCCGGGGGCTGACCTCCCACCCTCACCACGACGACGCCCCGTGAGGCGCGGCAGGTACCCCGGGGCGGGCCCCGGAGACTTCCGGCGGCCATGCCTCCGCAACGTGCATGGCAGGTAGATGATCCATCGCCCGCCTACCACCGGTTGCCGGGTGCTGCCAGGGTCGTGAGCATGACTTTCGGGGTGACGCTGCGCGAACGGCGGCTGGAGCAGGGGCTTTCCCTCGCCGGACTGTCGAAGACGATCCACTACAGCAAGGGGCATCTGAGCCGGATCGAATCGGGGGACAAACGGCCCTCGGAGGACCTGGCCCGCCGGTGCGACGAGGCCCTCGGGGCACGAGGCGAGCTGCTCGCCGCCCACCGGGCCCTCAGCACCGAGCGGTCCCAGGGGCGTACGTCCTGCCCGCCGTTCCAGCTCCCTCCCGACCCGCGCCACTTCACCGGCCGGCACGCAGAGACGGCCGAGCTCGACGCGCTCGCGGCCCTGCCCGGCCCCGCGGGCGGGGGAGCCGCGCCCGTGGTGCTGATCGACGGCAAACCCGGCGTGGGCAAGACAGCGCTGGCGCTGCGATGGGCCCACCGCAACGCCGCGTCCTTCCCCGACGGCGTCCTCTTCCACGACCTGGGGGCGTACGGCCCCGCCGGGTCCACGGTCCGCGCGGACGAGGCCCTCGCCGCCGGCCTGCGCGCCCTGGGCGTCGAGCACGGCGCGCAGCCCGCCGACCCCCGGGAGCGGGCCGCGCTCCACCGGAGCGTGCTCGCCGGGCGCTCGGTCCTCGTCGTCCTCGACAACGCGGCGAGCGCCGACGACGTCCGTACGCTCCTGCCCGGGACGCCCGGCTGCACGGTCCTCGTCACCAGCCGCAGCCGCATGGCCGGACTGGTGGCGCGGGACGGCGCCGCGCGACTGTCCCTGCGGTCCCTCTCCCTCGCCGACTCGTCGCACTTGCTGGCCAGGACCGCCGGGCCCGGGCTGCGGGACGCCCCTGCCGAAGCCGTGTCCGCGCTCGCCGAGCGCTGCGGCCTGCTGCCGCTGGCCCTGCGCATCGCCGCCGAGCGGCTGTCGGCGTTCCCTCCCGGCCGACTGGACGCGGTCGTCCGGGAGCTGGACGCACCGGAAGCGCTGCTGGACTTCCTGCACTGCCCCGAGGACCCGACCGCTTCGGTGCGCAGCACCTTCTCCTGGTCGTACGCACGGCTGGAGGAGGACGCGGCCCGCGCCTTCCGGCTGCTCGGACCGCGCGCCGGCGCGGGCATGCCCGTACGGGACGCGGCGGACGTGCTCGGGGTCCCCCCGGCCGCTGCCGCGCGGCTCATGGAAGTCCTGCACCGGAACAACCTCCTGGAACTCACGGCTCCGGGCCGCTACCTCTGCGACTCGCTCCTGGGCGCCTACGCTGCGGAACTGGCCGGTGAGAGCGTCGTACGGGACCACCGCCCGTCCGGTGGCGGCACCCGGACGACGGACGCCCCCAGCAGCTCGCTCGGCATCCGCCTGGCACTGAACTGCCTGGGCGTCCCGGCCACCGCGCCGTAGCCGGGCCTCCGGGAAATCTCTGCCTGCGCCAGATTTCCCGCCCTGTGCCCCGGGCGTCAACGGTTGTCCGGCGTTGTCCGGGGTTGTCCGCACATCCGACAACGCCCGGTCCGGCCCGGCCCGCCCGGGAAAAGGGGGCCCGGGCACGCCAATATCTGTGCTCGCGAAGTGAGAATTAACGTCGGAGCACGATGAACATTCCTTACCCGGCAGGCGGGTTGAAGTTATTCGCCGCCCGCGGCCGACCGTGCCGTGCTAGTCTCGATCTCAGTTGCAGTTGTGGTTCCCGAAATCTTGCAAGTGTCCCCACCGGTTCATTCCGGTGGCGATCCTTTTTGGCTCCGGTTTATTTCCGGCGGGGTGATCATCACGGCGACGCGGAGTGCACGCAGTGTGGACTCCGGGCACCGCCCCGAAGGAGAAACAATATGGCTTCCGGAACCGTGAAGTGGTTCAACTCGGAAAAGGGCTTCGGCTTCATCGAGCAGGACGGCGGCGGCCCCGACGTCTTCGCCCACTACTCGAACATCGCCGCCCAGGGCTTCCGCGAGCTGTTGGAGGGCCAGAAGGTCACGTTCGACATCGCGCAGGGCCAGAAGGGCCCGACGGCCGAGAACATCGTTCCCGCCTGACGTCGGCATGCACCTCGCAGCCGGGGCCCGCACCTTGGGGTGCGGGCCCCGGCTCGCCGCGTTTCAGGGGATCCGCGATCCGCTGTCCGGGTCCCGCCTGACTGCCGGGCGAAAATCCGTCGGGGCCTCCCTGCGGAACGCCCGGCCCCGCGCGGGAATCGCATCGTGCGCTCCTGCGAAGACTCCACGAGCAACCCTCCGCCGGTTCGACTGCTCATCCGAATCGGCTCCTATTTTCTCCGGCTCGTTCTTGCGATCTCTGCACTGCTCGTTTCTGCGGAAATTCCTTGGTACGTGCCGCGTCGAGGAAGGTTCCATGTGAACCGCACGCGCATAAGCGATCGCTCCGCCCGCACTCGCTCAGGAAATCCGGGCTCCGCGAGGGGCGGGAACCGCTCCGCCGCCCCGCACCGTGCCGAAGGCGACGGACGCCGGCGGCCTTCGCTCCAGGGCGAGTTCGCACTGCCGAAGACGGTCACCTCGGCGTTGCCCGCCGTCGAGGCGTTCGCCGATCTCGACATGCCGGCGCAGTTGCTGAGTGCGCTGGGGCACGAGGGCGTGACCGTACCGTTCCCGATCCAGGCGGCGACCCTGCCGAACTCCCTCGCGGGCCGTGACGTACTCGGCCGTGGCCGCACCGGTTCGGGCAAGACCCTTGCCTTCGGCCTCGCCCTGCTTGCGCGGACGGCAGGGCAGCGCGCCGAGCCGCGGCAGCCGCTGGCCCTCGTCCTCGTGCCGACCCGCGAGCTGGCCCAGCAGGTCACCGATGCCCTCGCTCCGTACGCCCGCTCCGTGAGGCTGCGGCTGGCCACCGTGGTCGGCGGCATGCCGATCGGCAGGCAGGCCGGTGCGCTGCGCACCGGCGCGGAGGTCGTCATCGCCACGCCGGGCCGGCTGAAGGACCTCGTCGACCGTGGCGACTGCCGCCTGGACGAGGTCGCCGTCACCGTGCTCGACGAGGCCGACCAGATGACCGACATGGGCTTCATGCCCCAGGTCACCAAGCTGCTCGACCAGGTGCGTCCCGGGGGACAGCGCATGCTGTTCTCGGCCACGCTGGACCGCAACGTCGATCTGCTGGTCCGCCGCTACCTGACCGACCCGGTGGTCCACTCCGTCGACCCGTCCGCGGGCGCGGTGACGACCATGGAGCACCACGTACTCCACGTGCACGGCGCGGACAAGCACCGGACGACCACCGAGATCGCGGCCCGGGACGGCCGGGTGATCATGTTCCTGGACACCAAGCACGCGGTGGACCGGCTGACCGAGCACCTGCTGAACCATGGCGTTCGCGCCGCCTCCCTGCACGGAGGCAAGTCCCAGCCGCAGCGTGCGCGGACCCTGTCGCGCTTCAAGTCCGGGCATGTGACGGTGCTGGTGGCGACCAATGTCGCGGCGCGCGGCATCCACGTGGACAACCTCGATCTGGTGGTGAACGTCGACCCGCCCGGCGACCACAAGGACTACCTGCACCGAGGCGGGCGCACGGCCCGCGCCGGTGAGTCCGGCAGCGTCGTCACGCTGGTGACCCCCCACCAGCGCCGTGACGTGAGCCGGCTGATGGCCGCCGCCGGAATCATCCCGCAGACCACGCAGGTGTGCTCGGGCGACGCCGAACTGAGCCGCATCACCGGTGCCCGGGCGCCCTCGGGCATCCCCGTCACCATCACCGCGCCCGCCACGGAACGTCTCCGGCGCGCCGCCCCCTCGGGCCGTGGCCGGCAGGGTCGCGGCGGGCGGGGTCGGTCCGCCGGCGAGGCGGCTCGCCGCGGGTCCCCTCGCTCGTCCGCCGCCGGCGCGGCCGCCTAGATCCGCCGCGTCCGGCACCGCCATACGCCCCGTCCCGCCCCCCTGGTCGGCCCGATCCCCTTCTTCCCTTCCCCCGTGGAGGCATCATGCGCTGCATCATCGCCCGGTTCCCTTTCGACCTCACCCACAGCGGTGTGCTGGACTCGATGAAGGGCGTGAAGCCCGAGCCCATCACGGGAGAGTCCGTGCTCATCGGCCGCCGCTACTATCCCGTCAAGCAGGTGGGCGAAGTCATCACCCGGCAGGACCGCCGCGACTTCACCGCCGCAGAGGTCAGCCGGGCCATGGCGCGGCTGGGCTTCACCTGCCGCAGCAGCCATGAGGCCGTGCCCGCCCCGGGCGCCTCGCACGCCCCCACGCCGTTCGAGACCGCGTCGGCGCTGCTGGGGCATCCTCAGCCCCCCGGCGCGGTGACGACAACCGCGGACAGCTGATCCACCGGACGACGTCCGGCACACGACAGTGATGAAGGGGCCCTTCCGGCGCGCGCCGGAAGGGCCCCTTCATCACTGTCGTCGTCCGGTTGCTCCGTTTGCTCCGGTCGTCCCGGTGCGGTGTCTCAGTGGTCGGAGTAGCTGAAGTCGCCCACGGTCCAGGCGCTGACATCCTTGATCGCGACGCGGTACATCCCGCCGGTCTCGGGAATTCCGATGTTGCCCTGGAGGATCCGGGCGAGATGGAAGTGCAGATGCGTGGGCGCCTCCCCGGGGCCGGCGCGGTCCTGCGGCCGGTCCGTGACGAAGAGGCCGGAGAACGAACCGAGATGGTCCGAGTCTCCGAGCACCTCCGAGACCCGCTCCCTCCACACGGCTTCGGGAGCCAGCCGGCCGGTGATGACAGCACCACCGACCACCACGGTCAGCGACATCTGATTGCTCTGCCCGGACTCCACCATGGCGGAGATGCCTACGAGCAGTTCGTCAGGGTTCGACATGGGGGCCGATTCTATCCAGCGGGCGGTGGCGTGAGGATACTTGGGGCCCGACTCAAGCAAAATCTATGTTTGTCAGAGTAGACATTGCTCGGGCGCCTGGTTAGAGTTTCTCTCGTAGACGCAGTCGGAGATGCCCGGCAGACATGAACTGGCGGGACGGCAGAGAGGACCGCAGCGCCGGTTCTCGCACACAGATTCACCGGAGGAAGGACGGAGGGAGCAGACGCCATCAGGATCGCCCGGCCCGAGAGTGTTCGGTCCGGGTACCGCAGGCCCCGGAACGGAAGGTGGTCCCCGGTCACGCAACCGCGATCCCCGTACGCCCTGCCCCTTGCCGGGCCCGGCGGCGGAAACAGAAGGGCGGCGCGGCACTAGCGCCGGCAGATGGTGTTCAATTCCTTCGGGGCCCTGGTGCCGTACGGCGCCAGGGCCCCTCGACGCGTTGCAGAACGAGGTGACATGACAGCAGACAGTCCACTGAGTGATCGTTTGGACGACGACGACTACCCTGCGTACACGATGGGCAGGGCCGCCGAGATGCTCGGCACCACCCCGGGTTTCCTCCGGGCCATCGGCGAGGCCCGGCTCATCACTCCGCTCCGCTCCGAGGGCGGACACCGGCGCTACTCCCGCTACCAGCTCCGGATCGCCGCTCGCGCCCGCGAGCTGGTCGACAGAGGGACACCGGTCGAGGCCGCCTGCCGCATCGTCATCCTCGAGGACCAGCTCGAGGAAGCACAGCGCATCAACGCCGAGTACCGCCGCATGGCGAAGCAGGAATCAGACGGGTCCGCTTCCGGTTCCGGTTCCGATTCCGCCTGAGTGCGTCGGCCGGACCGGCCGGTGCGCACGAGGGAAGCACCGGGCCTCCGGCTGACTCCGCCGCAGCACCCCCACCACAGGGGCGGTCGTGAGATGTGGGAGCGTGAGCGGGTGAGTGAGCCTACGCCGAACACCCTGCAATACCGCTCTGACGGGCCGGAGGACGCCCCGGTCCTGGTACTGGGCCCGGCCCTCGGGACCACATGGCACATGTGGGACCGCCAGGTACCCGAACTGACCCGGCACTGGCGGGTGCTCCGGTTCGACCTGCCCGGGCACGGCGGCGCCCCCGCCGCGCCCGCCGCCTCCGTCGACGACCTCGGCGACCGGCTCGTCGCCACGCTCGACTCGCTCGGCGTCGACCGCTTCGGCTACGCAGGCTGTTCCCTGAGCGCCGCCGTCGGCATCGACCTAGCGCTGCGCCACCCGCACCGGCTCGCCTCCCTCGCCCTGATCGCCGCCTCCGCCCGCTACGGCACCGCCGACTCCTGGCGGCAGCGCGGCGCCACGGTCCGCAGGGACGGGCTCGACCCCGTCGCCCGTTCCGCGCCCGAGCGCTGGTTCACCGCGAACTTCTCCGGCGCCCAGCCCGCCATCGTGGACTGGGCCGTGCAGATGGTCGGCACCACCGACACGTACTCCTACATCGCCGCCTGCGACGCGCTGGCCGCGTTCGACGTACGGGCCGAGCTCACCAGGATCAGCGTGCCGGCGCTCGTCATCGTCGGCGCCGAGGACACCACGACACCGCCCGCCGACGCGCGGGTCCTGGTCGCGGGCATCCACGACGCGAAGCTGGCCGTGGTGCCGGGGGCGGCCCACCTCGCCCCGGTCGAACAGCCGGCGGCGGTGACGGACCTGCTGGTCCGCCACTTCACGACCGCCTGGCAGCTGTCGACGCAGCAGGGATTGTCGCCGGTGACGGCGGGTTCCTCCGCGGCGCACGGTCCTGCGGGCGCGACGGGGCAGGCGGCGCAGGCGGGATCCGCGGCACCGGCGGCTCCGGGCGCCGCTGCGCAGGGCTCGGCTGCGGGCACGCCGGCCGGCGGCCCGGGGAAGGCCGGGGCTTTCGGCGGCGCCGGGTCCGGCGCGGGCCCGGGCGTGCCACCGGGCACGGGTCAGGACGGCCCGCACACGGCCTTCGGCGCTCCGGGGTCCGGGGCGGGCGGCGCCTTCGGCGGTGCGGCGACCGGTACCGGCGCGGGCCCGGCCGTGCCGCCGGGTGCGAGTGGGGTCTTCGGCGGTACGGGGGCGGGCACGCCCGGCGGCGGCGCGGACGGCACGCGGTCCGGGTTCGGTGCGCCGGGTGCGGCCCCGTCGGGGCCGGGCATGCCGGGCCACGCCGACGGCGGCCCCGGCGCTCCGGGCGCGGCTCCTGCCGAGTCCGCCTTCGGCGCCGCGGGCGCGGGGTCCGCGGCGCCCGGCGGTGCCGGTTTCGGGGGGCCGGGCACCGGCCCCGCCGTCCCCGGCCCCGGGGCTTCCGGCTCCGGCTCCGGTTCCGCCGACGCTCCGGGCAGGCCCTTCGGGTCCGCTGGCGCACCCGGCTCTCCGGGCGCTGCGGGTTCCGGCATGCCGGGACCGGCATCGGGCGACAGCGGTGCCGGCGCCGGTTTCGGCGCTCCCGGGCCGGGTGGCCTCGCCGCTCCCGGGATGCCCGCGCCCAGCGGCCACGCCCCGGCTCCCGGTCCGCTCGCCGCAGGCGGGCACGCCGGTGTCCGCATACCCGGCGCGTTCGGGCCGCCGCCCGCCGGCATGGGGCCCGGCCACGACGGCGATGGCGCCCACGACCGCGGTGAGCGCGTCCGGCGCGAGGTCCTGGGCGACGAGCCCGTCGACCGGGACGGGTTCACCGGCGACTTCCACGACCTCGTCACCCGTTCCGCCTGGGGCGGCGCCTGGTCCCGGCCCGGTCTCGACCGCCGCACCCGGTCCCTGATCACCCTGACCGCCCTCACGGCCCGCGGCCACGTCGACGAGATCGCCTCGTACACCCGCGGAGCGCTCCGCAGCGGCGTCACCCCCGAGGAGATCAAGGAGACGCTGCTGCACACGGCCGTCTACTGCGGCCTGCCGGCCGCGGGCGCCGCGTTCGCCGCCGCGCAGCGTGTCATCGCCGAGGAGGCGGGCACGGGGGCGTAGCAGTATGGGCTCATGGAGCTGAAGCTGACGAAGAAGAGCCACGCGTGCGTCCGCCTGGAGAAGGACGGCCGCACGCTCGCCATCGACCCCGGGGCCTTCAGCGAGGCGGACGCGGCCGTCGGTGCCGACGCGATCCTCGTGACCCACGAGCACCCCGACCACTTCGCCGAGGACCGGCTGCGGGCCGCGCTGGACGCGAACCCCGCGGCCGAGCTGTGGACGCTGCGCAGCGTCGCGGAACAGATCGCTCCGGCCTTCCCGGGCCGGGTGCACACGGTCGGGGAGGGGGATACCTTCACGGCGGCGGGCTTCGACGTGCAGGTGCACGGGCAACTGCACGCCGTGATCCACCCGGACATCCCGCGGATCACGAACGTCGGTTACCTCGTGGACGGTTCGGTCTTCCACCCGGGCGACGCGCTGACCCTGCCGGAGGTGCCGGTGGACACGCTGATGCTGCCGGTCATGGCGCCGTGGAACAAGATCTCCGAGATCATCGACTACGTGCGGGAGCTCGCGCCGCGCCTGGCGATCGACATCCACGACGCGCTGCTGACCGACCTGGCGCGGCCGGTGTACGACCGGATGCTGACGCCGCCCCGCGTCGGCGCCGAACACGCCCGGCTGGCGCCCGGGGAGACCATCACCCTGTGAGGCGGCTGAATGTCGGACCCGGCCGTTAGGGTTGCTGCATGCGCATCGCCACCTGGAACGTGAACTCGATCACCGCCCGTCTCCCGAGGCTGCTGGCCTGGCTGGAGAGCAGCGGCACGGACGTGCTGTGCATACAGGAGACGAAGTGCGCGGAGGAGGCCTTCCCGTTCGACGAGCTCCGCGAGCTGGGCTACGAGGCCGCGGTGAACGCCACGGGCCGGTGGAACGGCGTGGCGATCGTCTCCCGGGTCGGCCTGGAGGACGTGGTGAGCGGCCTGCCGGGCGGGCCCGACTACGACGGCGGGCAGGAGCCCCGCGCGATCTCGGCGACGTGCGGGGGCGTCCGCGTCTGGTCGGTCTACGTGCCCAACGGCCGGGAGGTCGGTCACGACCACTACGCGTACAAGCTCCGCTGGCTGGAGGCCCTGCGCGACGCCGTCGCCGCCGACGCGGAGGGCGAGCGCCCGTTCGCCGTCCTCGGTGACTACAACATCGCCCCGACCGACGAGGACGTCTACGACCCGGCCGTCTTCGAGGGCGCCACGCACGTCACCCCGGCCGAGCGGGCGGCGCTCGGCGCCCTGCGCGACCTGGGCCTGTCCGACGTCGTGCCGCGCCCGCTGAAGTACGACCGCCCCTACACGTACTGGGACTACCGCCAGCTGTGCTTCCCCAAGAACCGGGGCATGCGCATCGACCTGGTCTACGGCAACGCCCCCTTCGCGAAGGCCAGGCAGGACGCCTTCGTCGACCGCGAGGAGCGCAAGGGCAAGGGCGCCTCGGACCACGCCCCGGTCGTCGTCGACCTGGACGTCTGAGCCCGGGCGCCCCGCCCGCCGCGCTCTTTCGCCCCGCGCCGCCGCGCACTGCCGGCGGCCGGCGCGGTCAGACCAGCTTGCGCAGGTCGATCGCGTCGCTGAACGCCTTCATCCCGGCGTCGTTGGGGTGCAGGTGGTCGCCGCCGTCGTAGGCCGGCAGCATCCGGTCCGGCTGCTGCGGGTCCCGGATCGCCGCGTCGAAGTCGAACACGGCGTCGTACGTGCCGCCGCCGGCCAGGATGTGCCGGTTGATGGCGGTGCGCTGGGCCTCGGCGTCGGGCGTGCAGTCGTAGAAGCCGCCGCAGGGCGCGATGGTCGCGGCGATGACCCGCATCCCGCGCTCGTGGGCGCGCGCCGCGATCGCCTTGAGCCCCGCGATGACCTGCTCGGCCTTCGTGCCCGACCGGATGTCGTTGACGCCCTCGAAGACGATGACCGTACGGGCCGAGGTCTGCGCGAGCACGTCCCGTTCCAGCCGGTGCTGGGCGCTGACGCCGCTCATGATGGTGCTGGTCCCGTCGCCCGGGTAGCGGTCGGTCACCACGCGGTTGCCGGAGATGCCGTGGTTGAGGATCCCGAACCGCGGCAGGCCGTGCTGCCCCTGCAGCCGCCGTGCCAGCAGATCGGGCCAGCGGCCGTTGGCGCCGGGCGTCGACCGCTCGCCGTCGGTGATGGAGTCGCCGAGCGTCACCACGGACCCGGGCCCGTCCGCGACGTCCACACCCGTCAGCAGCGGCCACGTCGAGAGCGTTCCCGTGTACGCGCCCGCGCCGCGCTCGCCCGTACGGTCGCCGCTGCCGTCACCGGTCAGGTAGGAGACCTGGCTGGTGTAGCTGTGCACGGGCACGGCCTGCACGGTGCCGGGAAGGTGGATGCTCACCAGCAGGTTGGTGCCCTCGGGCACCCGGAAGCCCAGCGGGTCGCTGAACGCCTGGGCGCCGGCGGGGATCACGGTCTCCGCCCGCCCGCCGAAGGCCAGGGCCCGCGGGGCGCCGGCCGCGGCCGCGCCCTTGCCCTGCAGGGCGACGGTGGCGTGGCCGATGCGCACCGGGCGCGGCGCGAAGGTGTTCTCCAGCCGGATGCGCGTCGCGGGACCGCCGGCGCTGCTGTGCACGACCAGCCGCAGCGTGCGGTCCGTCCACGGCCCGACGGCCGCGTAGCCGGAGGTGGAGGCGGCCCAGGTGCCCGTCCAGCCGCGGCTGCCGCCGCGCAGCGCGAGCGAGAACACGTGCAGGTCGCGCTCCGCTCCGGGGTCGCGCGGCAGCACGACCGAGGCGACCTCGCGGCCGGGCGCGACCGGCACGGACACCGTGTACAGCCGGGTGGTCGCGGTCTGCCGCCCGCTGCGCGTGTTGAGGTGGGGCAGGCCGACGGCCTTCGTCGTCAGGAGGCCGCTGCGCCAGTCCGGCGCGGCCAGCCGGTAGGTGCTGCGCGAGCCGTCGCGGTAGCGCACCGTGCCCGTGCCGGCGGCATCGGCGCCCGGCGCGCCCTTCGTCGTGCCGGCGACGAGGAACGTCAGGGCCTCTCCGCGGCCGCCGAGCCGGACGCTCTGACCGTCGGCGCGCACGTTGTCGGGCTTCCCGGCGGCGGAGCGGGGCCAGTGCAGCCGGGCGCCGTCGAAGGCGAGTTCGCGGCCGGGCGTCCAGCCGGCGGCCCCGAGGTCCTGGGCGGACAGGGAGTTACCGGCCCCGTCGAAGTCGGCACCGCCGGGACGGGCGTCGTCACTGACGGCCCTGTTGTCGAAGAGCCGCTCCAGCGGGAGCGGCTCTCTGTCGGGTTGCGCTTGGGGTGGTGTGCCGGCGGCGAGCGCCGGAGCGTTTGCGGCAGCGACGGCGCAGGCAGCGCCCACGATCCCCACCGCGGCCCGCGCCCCCGTCCACCGTCTGTGCCGTGTACCGCCCGGCGTCTGCGTTCGGAGCATGTGTCTCATGCCTCCCTCGGTTCCCCGCTCGGTCAGTGGCTGCATGAAGCTAAGGAGACACGTGGGCAACGTCAAGGAGGCCATCCGGTCACGTCGGGCGCCGCGCGCCTGTGGTGGGGCCATCCGTGCGAGTGCGATCCTGTTGGTATGAACATTCCCTTCTTGGACAGTTGGCGAAAGCGACACGGACCGGGGCGCGGTGCGGCACTGGCGAACGCGGTCGACCGCGACCCGGAAGGTCTCGCGGAGTTGCTGTCCGAGTGCGAACTGCTGCGCACGCACGCACAGTCCGCAGGAGTGGTGCTCGACGATTCGCCCGCTTCCCTGGAGGCGCTGGACCAGCTGCAGCCGCGCTGGCGGGACGACCCGGAGCTGGTGCCCTGGCTGGGCAACGACGCGGGCCTCTACCTGGGCACGGTCGTCATCCGCACGGTGCCGGGCGCGGGCTGGTGGATCTGGCCGGACGGCCAGCCGGTCGTGCGGCTCGCCAACGGCCGGGAGGTCGACGTGGTCGAGGCGGGCCGGGAGTGGGCGGCCGACGGAGCACCGGAGTTGTCGCAGCTGTACGCGGAGCTCGCGGAGAACTGACCGGGGGCGTCAGGGGCGGGCC
>NZ_JBPQTS010000044.1:0-46438 GCF_051386455.1 Streptomyces sp. URMC 124 | reverse complement strand
GCCTCGGTGTGCTCGGAGGCGGGGTTCTCGGCGGGGCCGGGGCGGGAGACGGTTCGAGGGCGCTGTCAGTGCCGTGTGCCACCGTGGTCGGCATGACGACGCACGGCAGGAAGCGGGCGGGCGCGAAGCGGCCCGTGGTGAGGGTCCCGGAGGTGCGGCTGCCCGAGCTGCGGCCGTACGACGGCGCGGAGCTGGAGCCCGAGGGGGACTACGACGGCCTGGCGTTCACGGACGCCGTCTTCGCCGGGCAGTCGGGGGTGGGCGCCCGCTTCCTGGACTGCGGGCTGTACGGCTGTGTGCTGGACGAGACGGAGCTGGTCGGGGCGCGCTTCACCGACTGCGTGCTGGAGGGGGTCCGCGGCGTCGGCACCGACCTGGCCAAGGCGGGCCTGCGGGACGTGGAGATACGGGACGCCCGGCTCGGCGGGGCCCAGCTGCACGGCGCGGTGCTGGAGCGGGTCCTCGTCCGCGGCGGCAAGATCGACTATCTGAATCTGCGCGGGGCGGGGCTGAAGGACGTCACGTTCGAAGGCGTCGTCCTCTCCGAGGCCGACTTCGGCGGGGCCCGGCTGGAGCGCGTCGCCTTCCGCGACTGCGTGCTGCGCCGCGCCGACTTCACGGGGGTGCGGATGACGGAGGTGGACCTGCGGGCGGCGGCGGAGATCGACGTCGCCCGGGGCATCGAGTGCCTGTCGGGAGCGGTGATCAGCCCGTCCCAACTCCTCGATCTTGCTCCGGCGTTCGCGGCGCAGATGGGCGTACGGGTGGAGGATCCGGAGGGCCCGGAGGGCTGAGGGGCGGTGGGCTGAGGGTCGGGGGGCTGAGGGCCGGAGAGCTGAGGGCCGGTGGGCTGAGGCCCGTCGGCCGCGGTCAGACGCGCGGGAAGCGGCTCTGCAGGTCCCAGATCACCGGGTTGTCGGCGAGGCCCTCGTGCATGTCGCACAGGTCCGCGATCAGGTCGTGCAGGAAGTCGCGGGCCTCGCGGCGCAGGGCGCGGTGGTCGAAGGTGAGCGCGGGCTCGTCGGCCGGCATCCAGTCGGCGGAGACCTCGACCCAGCCGAAGCGGCGCTCGAAGAGCATGCAGTCGGTGGATTCGGTGAAGTCCAGCTCGGCGAACTGGGTGGCCGAGGAGCGCCTGCCCCGCGGGTCCCGGTCGACCTGCTCCAGGACGTCGCACAGGGCCCACGCGAAGTCGAGCACCGGCACCCATCCCCAGGCTGTGGACAGCTCGCGGTCCTTCTTCACGTCCGCGATGTAGACGTCGCCGCAGAAGAGGTCGTGCCGGAGGGCCCGCACGTCGGCGGTGCGGTAGTCCGTCTGCGGGGGGTCGGGGAAGCGGCGCGAGAGCGAATAGCCGAGGTCGATCACGCTTCGATGGTGACACGGCCGCGGCGCGGATGCGTAAACGCGTGCGAGGACGCCGCCGAGCCCGGGTGCCCCGCGTCGGCGGCGGGGCACCCGGGCTACGGGGCTGTCGGGCTACCGGGCGCGGGCGAGGATGATCGCCCGCTCCGGTGTTACTTCACGTTGATCGCGGTCCAGGCGGCGGCGACCGCCTTGTACTCCGCGCTCGAGGAGCCGTAGAGGTCCGCGGTGGCCTTCAGGGTGCCGGTGCGGGCGGCCTTGTAGTTGGTGGTCGAGGTGAAGTACGTGGTCAGGGCCTTGTACCAGATCTTGGTGGCCTTGTCCCGGCCGATCCCCGCGACCTTGGAGTTGTTGTAGGTCGGGCTGTTGTACGTCACGCCGTTGATCGTCTTCGAGCCGCTGCCCTCGGACAGCAGGTAGAAGAAGTGGTTGGCCGGGCCCGAGGAGTAGTGGACGTCCAGGCGGCCGAGCGAGGAGGACCAGTAGTCCTTGGACGCGCCGTCCTTGCTGGGCTTGTCCATGTAGCGCAGCGGGGAGCCGTCGCCGCGGATGTTGATGGCCTCGCCGATGAGGTAGTCGCCCTTGTCGGTGCCGTTGTTGGCGTAGAACTCGGCGGCGGTGCCGAAGATGTCCGAGGTGGCCTCGTTGAGGCCGCCGGACTCGCCGCTGTAGTTCAGGCCGGCCGTGGCGGAGGTGACGCCGTGGCTCATCTCGTGCGCGGCCACGTCGAGCGAGGTCAGCGGGTTCTTGTTGCCCTCACCGTCGCCGTAGGTCATGCAGAAGCACTCGTCGTCCCAGAAGGCGTTGACGTAGTTGTCGCCGTAGTGGACGCGCGAGTAGGCGGCGACGCCGTCGTTCTTGATGCCGCTGCGGCCGAGCACGTTCTTGTAGAAGTCCCAGGTCACGGCCGCGCCGTAGTGCGCGTCGACGCCCGCCTTCTGGTCGCCGGAGCCCCACGTGTCGGTGGAGTTGGTGAACAGGTCGCCGGTGCCGTCGGTGCCCTGGGCCAGGTTGTAGGTCTTGTGGCCGCCGCGCTGGCCGTCGACGAGCTGGTAGCCCGAGCCGCCCTTGGTGGTCGTCAGCGGGACGGTGCCGCTGTAGGTGCTGGTGCCCGAGCCGGTTTCGATGGCCTCGCGCTGGAAGAGCTTCTTGCCGGTGTTGGCGTCGGTGATGACGTGCAGCTTGCTGGGCGTGCCGTCCTTCTGGACGCCGGTGACCACGGTCTCGTAGGCCAGGACGGGCTTGCCGGAGGCCGCCCAGACGACCTTGCGCGGCGCCCGCTCGGCGCCGGCCTTGTCGGTCTTCTTCTCCTCCGCGGCAGCGCTGAGGGCGCTCTTCTTCGCGGCGGCCGGGGCCTGGGCGGGGGTGGTGCTGGGCACGGATATCTCGGCGTCGGTCGCCTTGTCGACGCTGCGCGAGCCGCTCTTCGCCTCGTGCACGACGAGGTCGCCGCCGAGCACCGGCAGACCGTCGAAGGTGCGCTCGTAGCGGGTGTGCACCGTGCCGTTCGCGTCCTTGATCACGTCACGGACGACGAGCTTCTCCTTGCCGCCGAGGCCGATCTTCGCGGCGGTGGAGGGAGCCGCGGACTGCGCGTCCTTGATCGCGGCGACCCGCTGACCCGCGGCCACGGCCAGGGCCTTGCCCTCGTTCGCCTTGTCGGCGGTGGCGCTCGCGGAGCCGGTCTGCACGGCCACGACGACCATGGCGGCGGAGGCGACGAGCGCGGCGGCGCGCAGGGTGTTCTTGCGGGAGGTGGAGGTGACGCTTCTCAACTCTGTCTCCTATGTGCGGGCCGCGAAGTCACGGCCCTTTGAGGGGGGTTCAGGCAGCACGGGTTACGGCTGCCCGGTGGTGCAGGAGTGGTGCATGAGTGGATTGAGGAGAGAGTGCCATCCTCTGGGCGACATTGACAGGGGCGCAACAAGGATTTGATCTGTCGTTCTCCGAAACGCGGTTGTTCTGTTCCGCTATGCGGTGAACTGCACAGGGCTGGTCCGGACTTGAAACCGGTCGCATCTCAGTGCGAGGACAGTGATTGCATGCGATCGGATGAGATTGCATGCAATCCGGCGGCGCGGGGCGCGTACGAAGCGCGGGTCGCCGGACGGCCGGAGCGATGAGGCGGCGGTACCGCTTCCGCTACCGGGGTGACGCGCACAGGCTAGGGCCGCCGGCATCAAGTCGGTGTGAAGTCACGGCAAAAGACGCTGTTCCTTCGCGACGGCCACGGCACCGGATCGCGTGTCCACGCCCAACTTGTCGTAGATCCGCCCCAGATGGGTCTTCACCGTCGCCTCACTGATGAACAAGGCGCGCGCAATCTCCCGGTTGCCGAGCCCTCGGGCGAGCTGCCCCAGGATGTCCCGCTCGCGGTCGGTGAGCGCCGGCCGCCCCGAGCCGCGCATCCGGGCCATGACGCGGCCCGCAACCGGCGGCGAGAGCGCCGTACGGCCCTCCGCGGCCGCCCTGATGGCCGAGAACAGCTCCTCCGGGCGCTCGGCCTTCAGCAGGTACCCCGTGGCTCCCGCGTCGATGGCGCGCGTGATGTCGGCGTCCGTGTCGTACGTGGTGAGGACGAGGACGTACGGGCCGGAGCCGGAGCCGGAGCCGGGGCCGGGGCCGGAACCGGGGCCGGAGCTCGCGTCGGCGACGATGCGTCGCGTGGCCTCGATGCCGTCCATGCCCGGCCCCAGCTGAAGATCCATCAGCACCACGTCGGGGCGCAGCCGGGCCGCCAGGACGACCGCCTCCTCGCCGCCGCCCGCCTCGCCGACGACCTCGATGCCGGGCGCGCTGGACAGCAGGGCCAGCAGCCCGGCCCGTACGACGGCGTGGTCGTCGCAGAGCAGAATGCGAACGGGCCGGCTGGACCGGCTGGGCCGGCTGTGTGCGGCGGAGCGGCCGGGCTCGAAGGGGCCGGAATCGGTCACTGGGGCTCCAGGGGAATGCAGGCGGAGACGACGGTGCCCTCGCCGGGCGCCGACTCGATGGTCAGGGAGCCGCCGAGCTGCCGCACCCGGGCCCGCATCGCGGGCAGCCCGTGGCCGCGCCCGCCGGCCGGACCGGGCTGTGCGCCCGCGCCGGCCGGTGCGGACGGCGCGAACCCCCGCCCGTCGTCCGCGACGTCGAGGACGACCTGGTCGCCGAGGTAGCTCAGGGTGAGCGCGGCCGTGGCGGCCCCCGCGTGCTCGCGGACGTTCGCCAGGGCGCCCTGGGCGATGCGCAGCAGCGCGGCCCGCACCCCGTCGGGCAGCGGGACCGGCGCGCCGTCGACGTGGAAGAGCACCGGCACCCCCGTCCCCTCGGCCGCGCCGGAGGCGGCGAGCGTCCGCAGCGCGTCCTCCAGCCGGGCCCCGCCGTCGAACTGCGGCGGCGCCAGGTCGTCCACGAACCGCCGGGTTTCGGCCAGGCCGCGCGCCGCGACCTCCGCGGCGGTCCGCACGTGCCGGCGGGCCGTCTCCGGGTCCGACTCCCAGGTGCGGTCCGCGGCCTGCAGCAGCATCCGCTGGCTGGACAGACCCTGGGCCAGGGTGTCGTGGATCTCCATCGACAGCCGCTGCCGCTCCGCGAGGGCGCCCTCGCGCCGCTCGGTGGCCGCCAGCTCGCGGCGCGCGCGGACCAGGTCCTCGATCAGCGCCCGCTGCCGGTCCGTCTGCCGCTGCGTGTGGACGAACACGGCCGTGGCCACGGCCGCCACGGCGGGCGGGGCCAGCACGAGGGTGGGGTCGAAGCCGTGGGAGAGCCGCAGCTGCGCCACGACGACCAGGCCGGTGAGGAAGGTGACCAGGAGGAGCGCGGCGCGCGTGGGGAGCGTGCGCAGGCCCGTGTAGAGCAGGGGGACGGAGCACCACGCGAAGCTCGGCGCGAGCACGACGAGCACGACCCACGTCGCGACGACCGCCGCCAGCCAGAGGAGCTGCCGCTGCGGCCGCGCCGCGAAGACCGGCCTCAGGACGTACGGCAGGACGTAGAGCAGGGCGAGCAGCACGCTGAGCGCGGTGATCCACGGGGTGCGGGGCTCGCCCGGGTGGCGGATCAGGAAGCGGGCGAAGGAGGCGGAGAGGAGCAGGAAGAAGGCGGCGTGCATGACGAGGGCGAGGCGGCGGGCGCCGGGTTCGTCGTCGTCGGTAAAGGTCACCTCCTGTTCCTAACCGGTGCGGAGCGCCCTCGCATCAGCCGATCGGTTGACCCGGCGGGCAGCCGGGACGCCGATGCCCGCGGCCCGGGCGGCGCGAAGGATGGAGAGCGCAAGGAAAACCCCTGGCGAACCACTGGCCTGTTGAGGAGCCCAAATGAAGTCTGCGATGTCTGCGCCGTCTGCGAAGCCCGCGGTGTCCGCGAAGCCGGGGCTGGGGAAGCTCTCGGTCCGTGGCCGGGTGCTCGTGGGTGCGGCCGGCGCCGCCGTCGTCGCCGCCGGTACGTTCGGTGCCGTCACGGCGACGGCCTCGCCCGCGGCGGAGCGCCAGGCTCCGGTGTCCGTGGCAGGCAACGGCGTGACCGAGTCGTCGCACCTGTCCGTGGACGCGGCCACGCGCGCCGCCCAGGCCGCGCTCGCCGCGGCGAAGAAGGAGGGCCAGAAGGTCTCCGTCGCGGTCGTCGACCGCAACGGCAACACCCTGGTGACGCTGCGGGGCGACGGCGCCGGCCCGCAGTCCTACGAGTCCGCCGTGCGCAAGGGCTTCACGGCCGTCTCCTGGAACGCGCCCACCTCGGAGCTCGTCAAGCGCCTCCAGAGCGTCCCGAACCTCAAGGACATCCCCGGCACCCTGTTCCTGCCGGGCGGCACGCCGGTGCAGGTCAAGGGTGCGCCGGTCGCCGGCATCGGCGTCGCCGGGGCGCCGAGCGGCGACCTGGACGAGAAGTTCGCGAAGGCGGGCGCGGCGGCGCTGGGCTAGCCTGCGGAGCCATGGGCTTGCGCGGGCGGGGCGCGGCCGGGCGGCGGAGGGGACGAGGTGCCGGGGGGACGCATGCGGATCGTCGCGATGGCGGAGCCGGAGATGCCGGCGGAGCTGCGCGCCCAGGTCGAGGCCCTGCAGGAGCAGGCCTGGCCCGGCGGCGGTCCCCACGACCCGGCCCTGCGCCCCGTGGCCGTCCTGCTCGTCGCCCCGGACGGCGCCGTACGCGCCGCGCTGGACATCCTGTCGAAGGACATCGTCCACGAAGGCCGGATCTACCGGGCCTCGGGCCTGAGCGCCGTCGTCACGGACACGGCGCACCGCGGCAAGGGATACGGGCGGCGGCTGGTGGCCGCCGCCCGTGAGCTGCTCGCCGGTGGCGGTGCAGCTGATATCGGAGTAGCTGATGGCGGTGCAGCTGAGTGCGGTGCAGCCGGTCGTGGTGCCGCCGACGTGGGACTCTTCACGTGCGACCGCCCGCTGCAGGAGTTCTACGAGAGCGCCGGCTGGACCGCCCTGCCCGGCACCGTCCTGATCGGCGGCACGCCGCAGGACCCCTTCCCCAGCGATCAGCCGGGCTTCGACAAGGTCACCATGGCCGCGTTCTTCACGGCACGCGCGCAGCGCGATGCGGCCGCCTTCGAGAGGAGCCGCATCGGGCTCTACCCGGGCGGGATCGACCGGCTGTGGTGACGTCGCCGCGGACCGCGGCGGTCGGGGAGATCAGGGCGGTCAGCGAGATCAGGTCGGCGGACGGTCCTCCGGCCGCTGCTGCTGCGGCCGCTCCTGTGCCCCCAGCTGCTCGTTGATCTTCTGCTGGGCGGTGTCGACCTGGCTCTGGTACTTGTTCTGAGTCCTGGCGTCGAAGGCGTCCCCCGCCTTCTCGACACCCTGCCGGGTGGTGTCCTCATGGCCCTTGAGCAGGCCTTTGAGCTTGTCGAGCATGGACATGGCCGTCCTCCTCACGGAACGCTGACCCAACCAGCATCTCCGCATTCGGCCCGGCCCGCATCCGCGGCCCTACCCCTGAGCTTCACCCGGTGCTGGTGTATCCGCAGCTCCAGCACTTGTACACACCATTGCCCATCTGCTGCATCATGTTCTGGCAGTTGGGACAGGCCAAGGCCAGGTGCTTCAAGGGGCCGCGGCGCCCAGCCCCTTGGGGCACGCCGGGCAGACGCCCCGCACGATCGCCGGCGACGTGGCGTCGCCGGGGTTCTCCGCGACGACGATCACCCGTAGCTGGCGCCCGCATTCCGGGCACAGCTCGGGCTCGCGGTCCCGGTCGCCGATCACTGCGGCGAGAATGCGTTCGAGTGAGTCGCCGTCGTCCATGGTGCGTGTGTCCTGTCTCCACGGGTGCCCCTCCTTGGGTAACTACGTACCCGCCCCGGTGAACCCCAACTCCGCTGCTCAGCAGCTGGTTACGGAGCGTGCGCAACCGGTCGGCCATGTGGTATGGCGGACCGCTCCCCCTTGGTTCTACCCAGGTTGGGGTGATTGCCAGCCGCCTGCCTTGTTACGCCTCTAGCCACCCGTCTCACGCCGCGCCATCCTCAGGCAGGTACTGCGGGGGCCGGTGCGCGTCCCGCGCCCGGTGTGGATGCCGTGGTGCGTCGTCGAGGAGGTTCGTTCATGGAAACGGGTCTGGTTCGAAGACTCGGGGCTCTGGTGGGGGCGGGGCTGACCGCGCTGACCCTCGCCGTTGCCGCTACGAGCACGCCGGCGAGCGCGGTCGGGAACACCACCGATGTGTTGTGGCACAACACGACCACCGGTGAGGTGGGGACCTGGTTGCTCGACAGCAACCGCAATGTGATCGCCAATCCGCCGTTGTCGTGGCGGTGCGGTCCGGAGTGCAACCGGGATTGGAAGCTGTCGGGTACCGGGGATTTCAACGGCGACGGTAAGACCGATCTGCTGTGGCACAACACGACTACTGGCGAGGTCGGTACGTGGTTGCTCGACGGCAGCCGCAATGTGATCGGTAATCCGTCGCTGTCGTGGCGATGCGGTCCGGAGTGCAACCGGGACTGGAAGCTGTCGGGTACCGGGGATTTCAACGGCGACGGTAAGACCGATCTGCTGTGGCACAACACGACCACGGGCGAAGTCGGCACATGGCTGCTCGACGGAAGGTTCAACGTGACCGCCAATCCGCCGTTGTCGTGGCGGTGCGGTCCCGAATGCAATCGGGACTGGAAGCTCTCCGGCACCGGCGACTTCAACAGCGACGGCAGGACCGATCTGCTGTGGCACAACACCACCACGGGCGAAGTCGGGACCTGGCTGCTCGACGGCAACCGTAACGTGGTCGGTAATCCGCCGTTGTCGTGGCGGTGCGGTCCTGAATGCAACCGGGACTGGAAACTTTCCGGCACCGGCGACTTCAACAGCGACGGCAGGACCGATCTGCTGTGGCACAACACCACCACCGGTGAGGTCGGCACCTGGCTGCTCGACGGCAACCGCAACGTGACCGCCAACCCGCCGTTGTCCTGGCGGTGCGGTCCCGAGTGCAACCGTGACTGGAAGCTCTCCGGGACCGGGCGCTTCGGCTGAGCCGGGCGTCGTCAGCCGGTCGGCCGGGGCAGGGGAGCCACCCCGCAGTGCGGGGTGGCCCCTCGTCGGGCGTCGGACTCAGACGTTGACGCCGAAGTCCTGCGCGATGCCCTGCAGACCCGAGGCGTAGCCCTGGCCGACCGCGCGGAACTTCCACTCCGAGCCGTTGCGGTAGAGCTCGCCGAAGACCATGGCGGTCTCGGTGGCGGCGTCCTCGCTCAGGTCGTAGCGGGCGAGCTCGGTGCCGCCGGCCTGGTTGACGATGCGGATGTAGGCGTTGCGGACCTGGCCGAAGTTCTGGCTGCGGGAGACCGCGTCGTAGATGGAGACCGGGAAGACGATCTTGTCGACGTCGGCCGGGAGGGCGGCCAGGTTGACGTTGATCTGCTCGTCGTCGCCCTCGCCGGCGCCCGTGACGTTGTCACCGGTGTGGACGATCGACTGGTCCGGCGTGGACTTGTTGTTGAAGAAGACGAAGTGAGCGTCGGAGTAGACCTTGCCCGCGGGGTTCACGGCGATCGCGCTCGCGTCGAGGTCGAAGTCCGTGCCGGTGGTGGTGCGGACGTCCCAGCCGAGGCCGACCGTGACGGCCGTCAGGCCCGGGGCCTCCTTGGTGAGGGAGACGTTGCCGCCCTTGGACAGGCTTACAGCCATGGGAATTGTCCCTTTCTGGTCAGGTCTGCGTCGGATCTGCGTCGGATCTGCAGCGCACAGCGGCACGCGGTCACCGTCACCCTTCTTAACGTCCTCCGAGGACCCCAGGGTTCCACCCGCTTTTACTTTCTTTGCCAATCCCTGATGCCGGTGCGCGGCGACCACGGCGCAAAACGAGGTGACGCCCGCCCGTTCCA
The DNA here is from genome assembly GCF_051386455.1 of Streptomyces sp. URMC 124. Taxonomy (NCBI): domain Bacteria; kingdom Bacillati; phylum Actinomycetota; class Actinomycetes; order Kitasatosporales; family Streptomycetaceae; genus Streptomyces; species Streptomyces sp. URMC 124. Next base: position 36,762 of record NZ_JBPQTS010000044.1, on the reverse strand, counting down.
CGCGGGATCATGGGGGGCATGTCCGGCCCCTACGTCATCCGCGGCTCGGTCTCCCTGCCGGAGGCCGAGCTCCAGTGGCGTTTCTCCCGCTCCTCCGGCCCCGGCGGCCAGCACGTCAACACCAGCGACAGCCAGGTCGAGCTGCGGTTCGACCTCGCGCGCACGGAGGCGCTGCCCGAGGTGTGGAAGGAGCGCGCGCTGGCCAAGCTCGCCGGCCGGCTCGTCGGCGGCGTCGTGGTCGTGCGCGCCTCGGAGCACCGCTCGCAGTGGCGCAATCGCGAGACCGCCGCCGTCCGGCTCGCCTCGCTGCTCGCCGAGGCGAGCGCCCCGCCGCCCCGCCCCCGCCGCGCCACGAAGATCCCGCGCGGCATCAACGAGCGGCGGCTGCGCCAGAAGAAGCAGCGCGCCGAGACCAAGCGCGGGCGCACGGGCAAGGACTGGGGCTAGCCCCGCCGCCGGGCCGCCCGCCTCACCCCAGCTGCCGGTACTTCCCCTTGAAGTACGTGAGCGGCCCGCTCTCCGTGGCCGGTGCCGTCGCCGTGAGCACCCTGCCGATCACCAGCGTGTGGTCCCCGGCCGTCACCCGCTGCTCCGTCCGGCACTCCAGCGTCGACAGCGCACCCCGTACGAGCGGGGCGCCGGTCGCGGTCCCCGGCGCGTAGGGGATGTCCTCGAAGAGCAGCCGGTCGCTGATCCGTCCCTTCATCGCGAAGCGCCCGGCGATGTGCCGCTGGCTCTCGGAGAGGACGGACACTCCCCACAGCGGCTGCCGCTCCAGGAGGTCGTCCATACGGGAATCGTTGCGAACGCTCACCATGACGAGCGGCGGTTCGAGCGAGACGGACAGAAAGGCGGTCGCCGTCATTCCGACGTCCTCGCCGCGCGGGCCGTGGTCCGGGTCGTGCGCGGTCACCAGCACCACGCCGGCGGCGAGGCGGGCGAGGGCGGCACGGAACTCATCGGCGCTCACCCCTTCAGAATGGGCTATGGCGGTCTCGTAGGGCGTGGTCGTCTGCAACACGCTGTGCACGCTAGTCCGCCGACCGTGCCCTCGCATCGGGCTGCAGGACCAGGCGGGTCCTAGGTCGCAAGGGTGCCGGAACGGTTCCGAAAGTTGTCCGCATCGGTTCGGGAAGGCGTCCGGATGGGTGTTCACACCGTTCCGGATTTGCGTTCACGAAGCATAAGAGCTTCTTCCCCCGCCAGTAGCGGGATCTCATCACGCATTGTGACATGAGTCACAGAGGGGCGTAATTGTTGACCCTGTGTACCGAGTGGTCAGCTCGCTGTGATTCAGTGGCCGTGGTAAACGGACGACAAGAAGCCTGGAGTTGCTGTCGAGGTCTCGGGGGAGAGCGAAGATGGAGACCGAGTCGGAGCCGTATGTCCGCCTGGCCACCTTGCGCGGGCTGCATCAGGTGGTGGCCGATCTGAACACGGCGCGAAGTCTCGCGGACACCTTGCAGACCGTCGCGGACGGCATCGTCACCGGGCTCGGGTACGAGCTCTCCGCCGTCAATCTCGTACGGCCGGACGGTGACCTCGTCGTGGCCGCCGTCGCCGGCAGCGCCGGCGCCGAGGCGCTGATGGCCGGGCGGGTCGGCTCGCGCGTCTCCTGGGAGCGGCGGCTGGCCATGGCCGACCAGTGGGGCTCGCTGCGCTTCATCCCGTACACCGAGGGCTGGGTCCTCGACAACGACGACGTGCCCCAGTGGCACACCGCCGGCCCCGCACCCCGCTTCCCGGACGAGTGGCACCCCATGGACCGCCTCTTCGCCCCCATGTACACCGCGGGCACCGCGGGCGGCGAGCTCCTCGGCGTGATCTCCGTCGACAAGCCGCGCAACGGCCGACGGCCCGGCGCATGGGGCCGCGAGGCGCTGCAGATGTACGCCTTCCAGGCCGCCATCGCCATCAGCAACGCCCGCCTGCGGGCCAACATGCAGCGCGCCCTCGTCCGCCTGGAGCGGGAGCAGCAGGCCCTGCGCGCCAGTGAGGAAAGCTTCCGCCAGGCCTTCGAGTACGCGCCCAGCGGCATGGCCATCGCCGAGATGGGCGGCGATCAGCACGGCCGCCTGCACCGCACCAACGACGCCCTGTGCCGTCTCCTCGGCCGCTCCGCGTCGCAGATGCGCCGCTATTCGTTCTCCGACCTCGTCCACCCGGAGGACATCGGCACGCTCCTGCGCACCTCCGCCGAGGGCGGCCGCGCCGAGCTGCGGCTCGCCCGCCGCGACGGCACCTACGTGTGGGTCTCGCTGCGCAACTCCGTCGTGGCCGACGCCGCCGACGGGCCGCGCTTCCTGCTGACCCACGTCGAGGACATCGAGGAGCGCAAGCGGCACGAGCTGCAGCTCGCGCACCGCGCCAGCCACGACTCGCTGACCGGCCTGCCCAACAGCGCCGAGCTGCGGGCCCGGCTCAGCAGCCGGCTGTGCACCCGCGCGCCCGGCAGCGAGCCCCACGCGGCCGCCGTGGCCGCGCCCTACGGCTGTCTCGACGGCTTCGCCGAGGTGGAGGGCGTGGACGGCGCCCCCGCGGTCGCGGGCGGGGCCGGGGCGGTCGCGGGCGGCGGCCTGTACGGCTCCGGGCAGGGCGGGGCGTACGCGCACGGCTTCGGCTCCGACCTCGGCCCCGAATACGCGCCGGACTGCGGGCCCGACTACGCCCCCGACGAGATCGGCTGCGGCGAGCACGACGGCGCCTACCCCGGGCATGTGCACGCCATAGCCCCGGCCGAGGACGGCGAGGACGACGGGGCCAAGGGCCTCGCGGTCCTCTTCTGCGACCTCGACGGCTTCAAGGCGATCAACGACCGTTACGGGCACCACACCGGCGACGCCGTCCTCATAGAGGTCGCCCGCCGCCTCAGCAACGGCGTCCGCGAGGGCGACACCGTCGCCCGCCTCGGCGGCGACGAATTCGTCGTCCTCGCCGACGGCCTCGCCCTGGCCGACGCGGAGGACCTCGCGGTCCGGCTGCGCAGCGCCATCGTCCCGCCGATCAGGGTTGACGGCCGGGCGGTCAGGGTAGGCGCGAGTTTCGGCATCGGCTGGGCCGGCTGCGGTATGTCCGCCGACGAGGTGCTGCACTCCGCCGACCAGCGGATGTACGTCGAAAAGCGGTCACGCGCCAAGGCAGGTCGGCGGGCAGGCTGAGGCCGGGCACCGCGAAGTGTCGCCGCGTCGCGGTAGTCTTCGCCGAAACGCGGCACCGCCGCCTACCGTGAATCGAACGTAAAGATTTGGCCAGTGGGCGATGGGCCCACAGCTGGGGAGTGACAGGGGATGACGGCCGGTAATAACGGCACGGGTACGCCGGAGAGCGAAGACCCGTTCGCGCACCTGTACCGCTCGGAGGGCGGCGGGTCCAACGACAGCGCCCCGGCCGCGCCGCAGCCGGGTGTCCCCCGCACTTCGTACAACCAGGTACGGACGGTCGGTTCACGCCAGTACGGCCCCCGCCAGCCGCAACAGCAGCAGCCGCCGCACGCCCAGCAGCCCTCGCCGCACTACGCGGCCCCGGAGACCCTGGCGGGCGGCGTCCCCCGCCAGACCCCGGCCCCGGGCCACGGCGGCCACGGCGGCGGCTCCCGCCCCAAGCGGACCGGCCTGCTGGTGGCGGCGATAGCCGTCGTCGCGGTGGTGGCGGGCGGCATCGGCGTCGCGATGATGAACAACAGCGGCACGTCGGACGACAAGAGCAACCAGGCCGCGCCCGCGGGTGACCAGAAGGAGCCCCAGGGCGAGGACAAGAAGAAGTCGTCCAAGGAGCCGGAGAAGAAGAACCAGCCGAGCAATCCGTCGGCGGCCGGCAACCTGAAGCGGGATGCGTCGACCCTGAAGCTGGTGGGAGGCGCGTCCACCGACACGGTGGTCAAGGGCGCCAAGGCCGCGGGCGGCGCCTACGCGGTGGTCGCGAACCAGTCGGGTTCGGGTGTCGAATGGGAGGTGGAGGTTCCGTCGACCGGGATATACCACCTGAACATCTATTACGGCGTGCCCGGCCAGGACGCCAACCTCGCGGTCGACGTCAACGGCAAGACCAACAGCCTGCCGATGCGCATGAAGATCTACGGCGACACGAAGCCGGGTGACTGGCCCCCCAACTGGCAGAAGAGCTGGACCCGCGTCGATCTGAACCAGGGCAAGAACACCATCAAGCTGTACTGCGGCAGCGGCAGCGGCTGTGAATCCCACCTCGACCAGCTGTGGATCACTAACGGCTGACGGTCCGGAGGAATCCCGCCACCGTCTCCGTTACTGCGGCCCGCGCAGGGGTCAGTACTTGCGCGGGTCCGTGGTCGAGGATGGGCCTCCATGAAGGCTCTTACCGCTCTTATGCGGCCTGGTTCAGGGCCGTGCCCGCCATCAGGGTCGGGTCGATGGTTGCCGTGCGGGCTGTCATTGCGTGGGTTCTGCCTATGGCTACTGCGAGGGCGTCGACGGATGTGTCGGCCACGTAAGTGGCTGCTTCCGTATGGTCCGTTCGTACGCCCGGGGTGTGGGCGTCGCCCGCCTTTCCGCCTATGCGGCCCGGTTCCGCCTTCACCCAGTCTCGCGCTCGTGGCCCTCACGGGCGGCTGCCGAAGAATCCTTCGGCAGCCGGTCTCAGAAACCTGAGGCGGTGAGGCTGCAGTTGCTCAAGGGAGCTACGACGTCGAGGGCGGGAGCTGAAACGGGGCCTGATGCTTGGTGGCGGTGAACCGCTAACACATCAGGAGGGCCCGGGACGTCGTCAACTTGCCGGGTCGGCAAGAAATCCGGCGCAACTCCGACTTCGAACGACCGTCAGTGTAGAGCGGCCCCGCCAGGAGCTGAAGGCGTAGGGTCAGGCGCCGGGGTTTCGCCCAAAGTTCCACACCTGGCCCGCCACGCTGGGGTAGTGCTCCCACTGCTGAATCCGTGCACCGTTCCAAGAGGCTGAATCTTCAACCTCGAGAACTTTTCCGGAGTTGTAATTGACGAAGACGTTTCCACTCCGGTCTCCGGCCTGCAGGATCTGCCACTTCTGCGTGTCATTGCCGACGCAGGTCCACTGCTGGACACCGGCACCGTTGAACCGGCTGGAGTCGGCCACCTCCAGGCACTTGCCACTGTTCTCGTTCACGATTTCGTAGAGCCCATTGCCGGCAGATTCAAAGCGCCAAAAGGACCCTGCCTGCCCGTTGCAGGACCACTGCTGGGCTCGGGCGCCGTTGCTCCGGCTGGAGCCGTCAATCTCCAGGCACTTGCCGCTGCCGCTGTTCCAAATACCCCCGTCGCCGGCAAAGCTCACACCCGGCGTCATGAGGATGATGGCAGCAGCAGAAACTGCTCCGAGGGAAAACTTGGAGGTGGCCTTCATTCGGTTACCTTTCTAGGGTAAATGCCCTATGTGCAGAATAGGGGTTATGTGTGATGTGAAGATCATATGTAGATGGCTGGGCGAGGGCAAAGGGAATTAGGCATTCCGGTTTGTTGGCTTGTCTAGCCGAGGGGCGCGGGTAGTCAGGGGCGAGCTGAGGCGGCTCAGGGATTGACTGCGTGAAGGAAACCCGCCACCGTCTCCGTCATTGCGGCCCGCGCAGGGGTCAGGTACTTGCGCGGGTCCGTGGTGGACGGGTGGGCTTCCAGGAAGGCGCGGATCGTGCCGGTGTAGGCCTGGTTCAGGGCCGTGCCCACGTTGATTTTCGTCATTCCTGCCGCCACCGCGCAGCGGAGCTCCGTGTCCGGTACGCCTGACGATCCGTGGAGGACCAGGGGGACGGGGACCGCCTCGCGGAGTTGTGCGATCAGGGCGTGGTCCAGGGTTGCCGTGCGGGCCGTCATTGCGTGGGTGCTGCCTACAGCTACTGCGAGGGCGTCGACGGATGTGTCGGCCACGTAAGTGGCCGCTTCCGCAGGGTCCGTTCGTACGCCCGGGGTGTGGGCGTCGCCCGCCTTTCCGCCTACGCGGCCCAGTTCCGCCTCCACCCAGATGTCGCGCTCGTGGCTCCAACGGGCCGCTTCGGCCGTCGCTTTGACGTTGTCTCCGTAGGGGAGTTTCGAGGCGTCGAACATCACCGAGGTGAAGCCGTGGGCGTGGGCCAGGCGCAGGAGGGCCTCGTCCTCCACGTGGTCCAGGTGGAGGGACAGACGCGCCGACGAGGCGGTCGCCACCGCGGCGGTCGCGGCGGCGATGGGGCCCAGGCGGCCGCCGTGGAACTTCACGGCGTTCTCCGAGATCTGGAGGACGGCCGGGCGGCCGGCGGATTCCGCGCCCGCCGCGATGGCCTCCGCGTGTTCGACCGTGATGACGTTGAAGGCGCACACGGCGCCGCCTGCGGTGATGAGTTCCCTGGTGTGGACGAGTGGCATGGCCGGTGGTCCTTCCGTCGGGTGCCCCCTCGGGGGCGGGTTCACGCCGCCGTGACCTTGACCTTCGGCAGCACGTCTTCGTACGTCGCGGGGTCGAATTCGCCTGCTGTGGGGGCCTTTACGGTCGCCGCGGCCAGGGCCACGGCACGGGTCAGGCGGTCCGGCCAGGGCAGGCCTTCGAGGAGGGCGGACAGGAGGCCGGCCGCGGCGGAGTCGCCCGCGCCGGTCGGGTTGCCGGTGAGGCGGCGCGGCGGGGTCGCGCGCCACCGGCCGTCGGGGGTCACGGCGAGCACGCCTTCCGGGCCGAGGGTCGCGGCGATGGCGTGGGCGCCGCGGCGGCGGGCGTCCAGGGCCGCGCGGAGGGGCTCAGTGGAGCCGGTCAGGGCGGCGAGTTCGTCCGCGTTGGGGGTGACCAGGTCGGGTCGGGCGGCGATGCCGCGGCGCAGCGGTTCGCCGCTGGTGTCCAGCAGGACGGGGACGCGGGCGGCGCGCGCCTGCCGGACGAGGTGGGCGTACGCCCCGACCGGCACGCCCGGCGGAAGGCTCCCGCACAGGGCGACGGCGCGGGCCTCGCGCAGCAGGCGCGTGTATGTGTCCGTGAACGCCGACCACTCCTCGGCGGTGACGTCGGGCCCGGTCTCGTTGAGCTGGGTGGTGTCGCCGGTGGAGGCGTCCACGACGGCGACCGTGCGGCGCGTGGTGCCGAGGATGGGGACGAGGGAGTCGATGAGCTCCGCCGCGCCGCCGGGGGTGTCCTCGGCGAGGTGACGGCGCAGGGTCTCGCCCGTCGTACCGCCCGCGAAGCCCGTGACCACCGTGGTGTGGCCGAGGGCGGCGAGGACGCGGGCCACGTTGATGCCCTTGCCGCCGGCCCGTTCGGCGGCGGCCTTGACGTGGTGCGACGCGTGCGGCTGCAGCCGCGGGACGCGATAGGTCAGATCGAGCGCGGCGTTGAGCGTGACCGTGAGGATCACCGGCGTCTCCCTCCCTTGACCAATGAACCGGACCGTCGACCGCGAGCGATCATGCCAAAACAGCGGCGGCAGGCCCAGACCTCGGGACTGCCGCCGCTGTTCCGGCCGGAGTGCGACCACTCGTCAAGGGCGGGAGAAATCAGTGCACTTAGGGCCTGACCACCCATTCGCCCTTGCGCATGACGCCCACCAGGTCGTACGAGGCGTCGAAAACGACCAGATCCGCATCCTTGCCGGGCTCCAGGGAGCCGACCCGGTCGGCCACGCCCAGCAGGCGCGCCGGGTTGGCCGAGAGGGCGCGCACCGCGTCCCCGACCGGCAGGTGGTCGACCGTCACGGCCCGCTTGAACGCCGTGTCCAGCGTCAGCGTCGAGCCCGCGATCGAACCCGCCGTCGGGCCGTCGGCGATCCGGGCCACGCCGTCCTTGACCTCGACGCTCATCGGGCCGAGCGGGTACATGCCGTCGCTCATGCCGGCCGCGCCCATCGCGTCGGTGATGAACGCGACCCGGTCCGCGCCGGCCCGGGCGAAGGCCAGCTCCAGGACGGCCGGGTGCAGGTGCGTGCCGTCGTTGATCAGCTCTACGGTGACCCGCTCGTCCTCCAGGAGGGCCGCGATCGGGCCGGGCGCGCGGTGCAGCAGGGACGGCATCGCGTTGAACAGGTGGGTGGCGACCGTCGCGCCCGCCTCGATGGCGTCCAGCGTCGCCTCGTAGGACGAGTCCGTGTGGCCCACGGCCGCGACGACGCCGTGGTCGGCGAGGAGGCGCACCGAGTCGAGGCCGCCCGCCAGCTCCGGGGCCAGCGTCATCATCCGGGCGGCGCCGCGCGCCGCGTCGACCAGCTTGCGGACGTCCGCCGGCTGCGGGTCGCGCAGCAGCTCCGGCTGGTGGGCGCCGCAGCGGTGCGGGGAGATGAACGGGCCCTCGAAGTGGATGCCCGCCAGGTCGCCCTGCTCGGTCAGCTCGGAGAGGACGGCCGCCTGCCGGGCGAGGTCGTCCAGGTCGCCGGTGACGGTGGAGGCGACCATCGTGGTCGTGCCGTGCGCGCGGTGCGTGCGGATCGCGGTCAGGGCCTCGTCGGGGTCGCCCGCCGAGAACGACGCGCCTCCGCCGCCGTGGACGTGCATGTCGACGAAGCCGGGGACGATCCAGTAGCCCTTGCCGGAGAAGTCGAGCGTCGTAGCCGTCGTGCGCTCGGCGTCCTCGTTCGCGGCGATCCGCCGGCCCTCGACCGTCACCCGCCCGTCCTCGACCACACCGGTCGGCAGCACCACGCGGGCGCCGGCGAGAACCGTTCGTTCGACCATCAGGCGGAAACCTCCGTGAGGTGGGTGGTGAGCAGGTCCCAGGCGAGCAGGCCCGCGCCCAGGCAGCCGGCGGCGTCCCCGAGGGCCGCCGGGACGATGCGGGGGAGCTGCTGGAACGTGATGCGCTCCGTGATCGCCGCGCGCAGCGGGGCGAAGAGGGTCTCGCCGGCCTCGGCGAGGCCGCCGCCGACGATCAGCGTGCGGGGGTCCAGCAGGGTGTGGGCGACGACGAGGCCGTCCGCGAGGGCGTCGACGGCCTCCTGCCAGACGGCGCGGGCGCGCGGGTCGCCGGCGTCGACGGCGCGCGCGCAGTCCGCGGCGTCGGCGTCCGGGACGCCGCTCGCCTCCGCCCAGGCGCGGCTGACCGCGGCCGCGGACGCGACGGTCTCCAGGCAGCCGCGGCCGCCGCAGCCGCACGGCAGGCCGGCGGCGCCGGTTCGGACGCGGATGTGGCCGATCTCGCCCGCGCCGCCGTGGGCGCCGGCCTCGATGCGGCCCTCGACGCCGATGGCGCCGGCGATGCCGGTGCCCAGGGCGACGAACAGGAAGCGGTCCGTGCCCTCGCCGGCGCCGATGCGGCCCTCGGCGAGGCCGCCGGTGCGGACGTCGTGGCCGAGGGCGACGGGGGCACCGCCCAGGCGGCGGCTCAGCAGATCGCGCAAGGGGGCGTCGCGCCAGCCGAGGTTGGCGGCGTAGACGGCGGTGCCGGCGGCGGCGTCCACGATGCCGGGCACGGCGATGCCCGCCGCGGCCGCGGGCTCGCCGAAGGCGGCCTCGCCGGTGGCCGCGAGCTCCGCGGCGAAGTCCAGGATGCCGGCTATGACGGCGTCCGGGCCCCGGTCACGGCCGGTCGGGCGGCGGGCCTCGTGCAGCAGTTCGTGGTCGGGGCCGATCAGTGCGGCCTTGATGGCGGTGCCGCCTACGTCGAGCGCGATGACGTGTCTCACGGGGACAGTGTCGCGTGTCCGCGCACGAAAGGTCTAGTCCACTCGCCCGTGGGGGGCCGTTTCCCCGCCCACGGGCTCGCTCGCGCGGGCGTATCCCCGTACGCGCCGGCGGCTCGGCGCGGCGCCTGCCCGGGTGTTCGGGGGTGCTCACCTCCGGTGAATCCGCCGCAGCGGTGCGCTGCCCTCGTGGGCGTGCCCGGCGGTGCCCCCGTTATGTGCCGCGGGTCGGCTCGGCGCCGCCGGAACAGTCCGTTTGTGGTTGCACGCCGTGGCGGCGGAGGGGGAGTGCTTGCTCGGCGTGTGCGAGGGCGCTCGTCCCCCGGCGGCTCGGCGCCGCCGGGCAGCCCGTTCGTGGTTGCGTGCCGTGGCGGCGGAGGAGAGCACCCGACACGGGACGGGAGGGCATCGCCCCCCGGCGGCATCGCGTCGCCGGGGCGGCGCCTGCCCGGGTGCTCAGGGGCGGCTCGCCGCTGGGTTCCGCCGCAGCGGTGCTCGGCCCTTGCGGGCGTGTCCGGCGGTGCCCCCGTTATGTGCCGCGGGTCGGCTCGGCACCGCCGGAACAGTCCGTTTGTGGTTGCGCGCCGTGGCGGCGGAGGGGAGTGACCGGTGCGGGGTGGGGGCGTGCCCCCGGGAGGGGCTCGTTCGCGGGAACCGCTGTTGCGGCCATCCCCCCGTGTCAGGTCATGGGTTCAGGATGACGCTTCGCGTCAAGCTCCTCGGGGTGTCCGGGTTGAGGTCTTTCGCTTCGGCCACCGCCACCGCGAGGCGCTGCGCGCGGATCAGGTCCGCCATCGGGTCCAGGCGCGCGCCGTCGGCCACGAGCGTGCCGCCCGTGCGGGCGACGTCCGCCTCCAGGCCCGCCGGGGCCGGGCCCAGCAGCCAGGCCGTGCGGCCCGGGCCCGTGATCGCTATCGGGCCGTGGCGGTACTCCATCGCCGGGTACGCCTCCGTCCACGCGCCCGCCGCCTCCCGCATCTTCAGGGCCGCCTCCTGCGCCAGGCCGTACGCCCAGCCCCCGCCCAGGAACGTCCACTGCTCCGACGCGTCCGCCGCCGGCGGCAGCGGCTCCGCCAGCGCCGTCTCCGCGTCCGCCGCCGCCTCCGCCACCGGCTTCACCCCGGCCGGCAGCGGGCCGCCCGCCTCCAGACCCGCCCGCAGGTACGCCAGTGCCGTCGTCGCGAAGCGCGTCTGGACGACCGACTTCTCGTCCGCCCAGTCCAGCACCGCCGCCTCGTCGGCCGCGCGCACCACCGGCGACGCCGGGTCGCCCGTCAGCGCGAACACCTCCCAGCGCTCGCGCACCTCCTCGATGAGGTCGAGCACCTCCGTCGTCGTCCCCGACCTCGTGATCACCACGAGCCGGTCGTACGTGCGCGACACCGGGAACTCCGACGCCGCGAAGGCGTCGGTCTCCCCCTGCCCGGACGCCTCGCGCAGCGCCGCGTACGCCTGGGCCATGAACCACGAGGTGCCGCAGCCGGTCACGGCCACCCGCTCCCCGGGCCGTGGCAGTCCCGCCGCGCTCGCCGCGGCCTTCGCCGCGCGCCGCCAGCAGTCGGGCTGGGTCGTGATCTCCGTAGAGGTGAGAGAGGGGGTGACAGAGGGGGTGAGAGAGGGCTCGGACATGCGCTTTCTTCTCCTTCCACCGGTGATCTCCGTGCATAGCAGCCCCCGCCCCGCACGGGAAGGGCGATACCGAAGCGAAACCGGAGTCGGCTGGACCGTATGGTGGCCCGCGGGGGAAACTCACGGTCCTTACGGTCCTCACGGTTCTTACGGGTCAGCGGACGAACACAAACCACGAAGGTGGGAAGCAGTAGTGCAGCGGCGGCGGTTCTTGGGTCTGACGGCGGCAGGTGCCGCCACGGCGGCGTTGGCGCCCGCGCTGACGGCGTGCGGGAGCGACAGCGGCTCCGGCAGCAAGACGCTGCGCGTCGTCGCGGCCGACTACGGTGACAACGCGGCGAACAGCTCCCAGAAGTACTGGGACGACCTCGCCCGCGCCTTCGAGGCCCAGAACAAGGGCATCAAGATCGACGTCTCGGTCCTGAGCTGGACCGAGGTCGACAAGAAGGTCGCCGAGATGGTCGCGGCCGGCAAGGCCCCGGACATCGCGCAGATCGGCGCGTACGCCGACTTCGCCGCCGCCGGCAAGCTCTACAGCGCCGACCAGCTGCTGACCATCCCCACCCAGGCCGACATCATCGCGCCGATCGCCCGCGCGGGCGAGGTGTCCCGCGTGCAGTACGGCCTGCCGTTCGTCTCCAGCACCCGCCTGCTCTTCTACAACAAGACGCTCTTCGCCAAGGCCGGCATACTCAAGGCCCCCGAGAGCTGGGACGAGCTGCAGGCCGCGGCCAAGAAGCTCCAGACCGCGGGGGTCAAGATCCCGTACGGCCTGCCGCTCGGCCCGGAGGAGGCGCCCGCCGAGACCATGATGTGGATGCTCAGCGGCGGCAGCGGCTACACGGACCACAACGGTTCGTACACGATCTTCTCCGACGAGAACGTCGACACGTTCAAGTGGCTGCGCGACGAGCTCGTCGGCAAGGGCCTCACCGGCAGCCTCGACCCCTCCCGCACCAACCGCCAGACCGTCTTCGACGCCTTCTGCCGCGGTGAGGTCGGCATGCTCAACGGCCACCCCACGCTGATGAAGCAGGCCGAGGCCAAGGGCATCAAGTACGGAACCGCCCCGCTTCCGGGCAAGTCGGCCAAGGCCAAGGCCACCATGGGCGTCGCCGACTGGATCATGGCGTTCAAGGCGAACGGCCACCGCGAGGAGATCGGCCGCTTCCTCGACTTCGTCTACAGCACGAAGAACGTCCTCGCCTTCACCAACCAGTACGACCTGCTGCCGGTGACCACCAGCGCCTCCGAGAAGATGGCCGGCGACAGCAAGAAGGCGAAGCTGAAGCCGTTCCTGGACCAGCTGGAGAACGCCGAGTTCTACCCCGTCGACAAGACCTCCTGGGCGAAGGTCAGCAAGTCCCTCAAGGAGAAGATCGGCTCGGTGGTCCTCAAGGGCGGCGACCCCGCGAGCGTGCTCGGCGAGATCCAGCGCGAGGCCGACTCCACGGAGCAGCAGGGCCTGGCCGGCAAGTAGGCGGCCCGCGAGCTGCCCGGCGGCCGGCCGAGCTGCCCGGCGGCCGGGCGGCGGACGGCCAGTAGGCTGGGCCGCGTGAACGGCGAGCAGGGCGAGCAGGGCGAGCAGGAGCAGCAGCGGGGCGAGGAGGGCGGACAGGCCGGGGGCCTGTCCGCGCACGACCTCGCCGTCCTCGCCCTGGAGCGGCAGTCCTTCCCCGGGCCCGGTGCCAAGGAGCGCGCCGTGCGGGAACGTCTCGGCATGACCCCGACCCGCTACTACCAGCTGCTCAACGCCCTCCTGGACGATCCGCGGGCCCTCGCCCACGACCCCGTCACCGTCAACCGGCTGCGGCGCATCCGGGACGCCCGGCGCGAACGCCGGTAGCCGACGGCGCCCAGCCAGTAGGTTGGGCCCATGGGCAGCCCTTCCCTCCCCCTTCCCGTCACCCCCGCCGGCCGCGACGGGCTCGCCGCCCTTCTGGCCGCTCCGCACAGCGCGGCCGTGGCGCTCGACTTCGACGGGACGCTCGCCGAGATCGTCCCCGACCCCGAGCAGGCCAGGGCGCACCCGGGCGCCGTGCCCGCGCTGGCGCGGCTCGCCCCCCGGCTCGGCTCGGTCGCCGTGATCACCGGCCGCCCGGCCGAGGTCGCGGTCCGCTACGGCGGCTTCGCCGGGGCCGCGGGCCTGGAGCACCTCGTGGTCCTCGGGCAGTACGGCGCCGAGCGCTGGGACGCGGCGACCGCCACCGTGACGGCTCCCGCACCGCCCGCGGGCGTCGCGGCCGCCCGGGTGGAGCTGCCGGGGATCGTGGCCGGCTCGGGCTTCGGCCGGGGCACCTGGATCGAGGACAAGGGCCGGGCGCTCGCCGTCCACACCCGGCGCACCGCCCACCCGCAGGACGCCTTCGACGCCCTGCGCGGGCCCCTGTCCGACCTCGCCGAGCGGCACGGGCTGATGGTGGAGCCCGGCAGGCTCGTGCTGGAGCTGCGGCCTCCGGGCGTCGACAAGGGCGCCGCCCTCGCGGCGTACCTGCGCGAGAGCGGCGCGGGCTGTGTCCTGTACGCCGGTGACGACCTCGGCGACCTGGCCGCCTTCGCGGCCGTGGAGAAACTGCGCTCCGAGGGGCTGCCGGGGCTGCTGGTGTGCAGCGGGAGCTCCGAGGTCGCCGAGCTCGCGGACCGGGCCGACCTGGTGGTCGACGGTCCGGCCGGGGTCGTCGAGCTGCTCACGGCCCTCGCCGACCGCCTCGGCGCGGGGAGCTGACGTCGCTCAGCACTGAGCACTGAGCACTGAGCACTGAGCACTCAGCCGTCGTCGTCCGGGTCGCTCGTCGCCTCGCCCTTCGCGGGCTTGCCCGGGATGCCGAGGACGTCCAGCGCCGTCGTCCAGTCGCGCGCGATGGCCTGCTGCGCGGCGACCAGGTCGACCTTGCCCGAGCAGATGGCGTTCTTGATCCTGGTCTCCACCACGTCCTTGGGGTTGTTGGGCCCCTTGCCCTCCTTGTGGCCGGGGGAGGGCGGCTCCACCCACAGGTTGCGCGGGTCGTTGGGGTCGCCCCCGAGCTGCAGGCTGATCAGGTGGTCGTACTCGGCGTCGCGCAGCGAGCCCTTGTAGCCGTACGAGGCGGCGTTGGCGGTCTTCTCGCGGCCGGTGATGTTCGTGGGCGGCCTGATGCCGGCGGTGTAGCCGCTGCGGCAGATCGTCGTCTTGAGCGTGGCCCGGGTGACCTTCGGGTTGGTCGCGCCGGGGGTGCACGCGGGGTCGGGGAGGGGCTCCTTGGCCGGGGTGAAGCGGTAGTGGCAGCTGCCGGCGGCGGGCTGCTGCTGGACGGTGTAGGACGGCTGCGGCCCGGGGCCGACCGGTATGGATCCGCCGGGCGGGCGCGGGGAGCCGGCCGGTGCGGTACCGGCGGGCGCCGACCGTGCGGGCGCCGTGCCGGACGGTGGCGAACCGGTCGGCGGCCTGCCCGAGGCGGCGGATGACCCGGACGACGGCGCGGGTGACCCGGCGGACGACGGCGCGGACGACCCGGCGGACGACGGCGCGGACGACCCGGCGGACGACGGTGCCGACGACGCCGCGGAGGCCCCCTTCGCCCCCTTGGCCTGCTGGTCGTCGTCGTTCTTGGCGGAATCCGAGGAACAGCCGCCGACGGCGGTCAGGACGGCGGCGCACGCCGTGGCAAGTACGGCCCAACGTGGGACATTTGGCATGGGCCATGGCTACCCGGGCCCGGATTCGGGCAGCCCGGGCCGCCGAAGCACCGACCGCTCAGAGGGCGGCGGGGTTCGTGCGGCTCGCGCTCCGGCGCTTCACGGCCCGGGCCACGGCGGTGACGGCGCTGCCGCCGCCCCTGCGCCCACCGGGCTCACAGCGCCCGCAGCTGGTCCGTGAACCACCGCGCCGGCGGCAGCGCCGTCGCCGCCGCGGCCAGCCGCTTGGTGCGCTCCGCCCGCTCCGCGGGATCCATCAGCAGCGCCAGGTGCAGCGCGCGGGCGGTCGCCTCCACGTCGTACGGATTGACGGTGATCGCCTCGTCGCCCAGCTCGGCCGCCGCCCCCGCCTCGCGCGAGAGCACCAGCGCGCAGCCGTGGTCGGAGACCACCGGCACCTCCTTGGCGACGAGGTTCATCCCGTCCCGGATGGGGTTGACCAGCGCCACGTCCGCGATCCGGTACGCGGCCAGCGAGCGCGCGAAGTCGTCCTTGACGTGCAGCACGACCGGCTCCCAGCCCTCCGTGCCGAACTCGGCGTTGATCTCGCGGGCGACCCGCTCGACCTCGGCGGTGTAGTCGCGGTAGACGGCGAGGTCCTGCCGGGAGGGGTAGGCGAAGGCGACGTGCACGACCCGCTCGCGCCACTGCGGGTGCTCCTGAAGCAGCCGCCGGTACGCGCGCAGCCCGCGCACGATGTTCTTGGACAGCTCCGTGCGGTCCACGCGCACGATCGCCTTGCGGTCCGGCCCGCCGATCTGCGACCTCAGCGCCGCCATGCGCTCCCCGACGTCCGCCCGGTGCGCCCGCTCGCGCAGGAAGTCCCCGTCGGCGCCGAGACCGTGCACGCCCAGCCGCGTCGCCCGCCCCTCGAAGCGCACCTCGGCGGCCCGCCCCTCGCCGTCCCGCACGACCTCCGCGCCCAGCACGTCCGCGCAGCAGGCGGCGAACGCCTCGGCCCAGCGCACGGTCAGGAAGCCGGCCCGGTCGCCGCCGAGCACACCGCGCAGCAGCTGCCCGGCCACGTCGTCCGGCAGCATCCGGAAGTAGTCCGGCGGGGCCCAGGGGGTGTGCGAGAAGTGACCGATGCGCAGGTCGGGGCGGCGCGCCCGGAGCAGGCCCGGCACGAGCGCCAGGTGGTAGTCCTGGACGAGCACCGCGGCGCCCTGTGCGGCCTCCTCGGCGACGGCGTCCGCGAACGCCGCGTTGTACTCCTCGTAGGCCGCCCACTGCGCCCGGAAGTCCCGGTCGAAGACGGGCTCCAGGGGCGTCTGGTAGAGCATGTGGTGCACGAACCACAGCACCGAGTTGGCGATGCCGTTGTAGGCGGCGGCGAAGGTGTCCGGCGCGATGTCGAGCATCCGCACCTGGTGGCCGCCGGTGTCGTCCGTGCCGAGTCTTCGGCCTGCGGCGCGGGCCGCCTCGCGGTCGCCCTCGCCCAGGGCCGCGCACACCCACACGGCGGCCGCGCCCTCCGGGTCGCGCTCGATCGAGCTGAGCCCGGAGACCAGCCCCCCGCCGCCGCGCCCGGCCGCGAGGGTTCCGTCCTCGCGGCGCCGGTACGAGACCGGGCCGCGGTTGGAGGCGACGACGATCGGCGCGGCGGCGATCGATGCGGGGTGCACGTGCTCAGCGACCATGTGCCCAGCCTTGCCGCCGGGAGAACCGCTCAAACGTACGCTTACGCGGCGTGCCGCTGCGCGTACTCGGGTATCCCGGCCATCGGCGGGCGCTCCTCCGTATCCACCGCGTACGTCCGCGGAACGAAGCCCTCCGAGGTCCGTTCGAACTGCGTCAGCGCAGGTCGCACCAGATGCCCCCGGGCCAGCCGGAGCTGCGCCGTGCGGTAGATGGCGGCGGCCATCCGGCCCAGCGCCCGCCCGTCCTGGTGGCGGTGCTTGCGCACGCCCACGTCCACCTGGGCCAGCGCCCCCAGCCCGACGGTGTGCAGCGCGTCCACCAGAAGGCCCAGCTCCACGCCGTAGCCCACGGGGAACGGCAGCCGCTCCAGCAGGGACCGGCGGGCCGCGTACTCGCCGCCGAGCGGCTGTACGAAACCGGCCAGCTGCGGCCAGTGCAGGTTCAGCAGGGGGCGGGCCACGAGCTCGGTCACCCGCCCGCCCTGCCCGGCGGTCCCGGCGGAGCCCGGCACGTCGAACTCCGCCCCCAGCGGGCGGTCGTACATCGCCTTGACGAAGTGCACGCCCGGGTCGGTCAGCAGGGGGCCCACGATCCCCGACACGAAGTCCGCCGAGAACTCGCGCAGGTCGGCGTCGACGAAGCACACGATGTCACCGGTCGTCACCAGCAGGGAGCGCCACAGGACCTCGCCCTTGCCCGGCAGCGCGGGCAGGCTCGGCAGCACCTCGTCGCGGTGCACCACGCCCGCGCCCGCCGCCGCCGCGACCTCGGACGTGCGGTCCGTCGAGCCCGAGTCGACCACCACCAGCTCGTCCACCAGCGGCACCGCCTCCGACATCAGCTCGCGGCGGATCGTCGCCACGATGGCGCCGACCGTCGGCTCCTCGTTCAGCGCCGGCAGGACGACGCTCACCGTGGTGCCGGAGTCCCGTTTGGCGGCCAGAAGCACGTCGAGCGGACGATCAGCAGCGGACCAGGACCGCTCGGCCAGCCAGCGCTCCACCTCTTCCAGCACGTGTACGACTCCCTGTCTCACGGACGTTCTGCGACGCGCTCTGTGACGCATCTCGCGGTGCGGACGCCCCTCTCAACGGGCCGTCCCTTCCGTTACAGTCTTGAACAACGCGGACCGCCGTCCTATGTCGGGGGTCGTCGCGTGCACAAACGCCTGGGCCCCGCCCAGGCCATACCGCTCATCCAGAGGGGCAGAGGGACACGGCCCGTTGAAGCCCCGGCAACCCTCCAGCCGGTCTTACCGTCCATTCGGCGAGGCTCCCGGCGGGGAAGGTGCCAATTCCGTCTCGTGGCGACGTACGCCGCGAGGAAGATGAGGAGAAAGGGCCTCGCCTCCATGGCTGTGCAGTCTGTTGAACCCTCTACCACTTCTGTGGACCTCGGCCCCGCCGCGGCACTCTCCTGCCGCGAGTGCGGAGAGCGCTTCGAGCTCGGGCCCGTCTTCGCCTGCGCCCTGTGCTTCGGCCCCCTCGAAGTCGCCTACGACCTGCCCGCCGGCGACCCCGCGACCCTGCGGCAGCGGATCGAGTCCGGCCCCGCGAACATCTGGCGCTACGCCCCCCTGCTGCCCGTCCCCGCCGACGTCGCGGACAAGCCCAACCTCAACCCCGGCCTCACCAAGCTCGTCAAGGCCGACAACCTCGCCCGCGAACTGGGCGTGACCGGCGGCCTGTACGTCAAGGACGACTCCGGCAACCCCACGCACTCCTTCAAGGACCGCGTGGTCGCCATCGCCGTCGAGGCCGCCCGTGCCTTCGGCTTCACGACGCTGTCCTGCTCGTCCACGGGGAACCTGGCGGGCGCGGTCGGTGCCGCGGCCGCCCGGGCCGGGTTCAAGTCGTGCGTCTTCATCCCGCACGACCTGGAGGCCGGAAAGGTCGTGATGGCCGCGGTGTACGGCGGCGACCTCGTCGGCATCGAGGGCACGTACGACGACGTCAACCGCTTCTGCAGCGAGCTCATCGGTGACCCGCTGGGGGAGGGCTGGGGCTTCGTCAACGTCAACCTCCGCCCGTACTACGGGGAAGGGTCGAAGACGCTCGCGTACGAGATCTGCGAGCAGCTGGGCTGGCGGCTGCCGGACCAGATCGTCGTGCCGATCGCCTCCGGCTCCCAGCTCACGAAGATCGACAAGGGGCTCAAGGAGCTCGTCGCCCTGGGGCTGGTCGAGGACCGCCCGTACAAGATCTTCGGCGCGCAGGCGGAGGGGTGCTCGCCCGTCGCGCGCGCCTTCAAGGACGGGCACGACGTGGTGCGGCCCGTGAAGCCGGACACGATCGCGAAGTCCCTCGCCATCGGCAACCCGGCCGACGGGCCGTACGTGCTGGACATCGCGCGGCGGACGGGCGGAGCGGTGGAGGCCGTGGGCGACCCGGAGATCGTGGAGGCGATCCGGCTGCTCGCCCGCACGGAGGGGATCTTCGCCGAGACGGCGGGCGGCGTGACCGTGGGCGTCACGAAGAAGCTCATCGAGGACGGGGTCCTCGATCCCTCCCTCACGACCGTCGTGCTCAACACCGGGGACGGGCTGAAGACGCTCGACGCCGTCGCGGCGGGGCCCACGGCGACGATCCGGCCGTCGTTGGAGGCGTTCCGCGCCGCGGGGCTTGCTGCCGTCTGACGTCTGCCGCGGGCCGGTCGTGCCCGCCTTTCCGCCCCGGCGGAACAACCGCCCACAACCTCTCCGGAAGGTTCTCCCATGAGCGTCACCGTTCGTATCCCCACCATCCTGCGTACCTACACCGGCGGTAAGGCCGAAGTGCCCGCCGAGGGTGCGACCCTCTCCGAGGTCATCCGGTCCCTCGAGGCGAACCACGCCGGGATCGCCGCCCGTGTGCTCGACGACGCCGGCAAGCTGCGCCGGTTCGTGAACGTCTACGTCAACGACGACGACGTGCGCTTCGAGCAGGGGCTGCAGACGCCCACCCCCGACGGCTCCGCCGTCTCCGTCATCCCGGCCGTCGCCGGCGGCTGAGGTTTCACAGGGTTCCTCCGTTATTGCCGCACGACGTCCCCGGAATCGCCCCGACCGCAGTAGCGGACGGGGCGATTCCGCCTGTTGAGCGCGATACAGTTGGGGCGATCCCCGCCCGGCGTCAGTGCCGAACGCATATGAGAACCCGTCAAGTTGTGCGCGAAGTGTGTGCACGAAATGCCGGGTTGGTTGTGTTATTCCCGGCCCGACTTGCCCTGAAATAGCCTGAGTTATGCGGGTTTCTTTGATCGGCCATGCCCTGAATTCTCGTCCGAGTGACCTGTTGCAGACGGCATCCGTGCAGATACATTCAGCCGCGGTCGACGCGTTCCGGCGCACACCCACTGGGCTGCCAGCGGGTGAGGTCTGACCCGGGTCCGCGAAGTGCGGTCCTGCGCAAGGGCCAGTAATAGGGGAGTTAGGCATGGCTCAGGGCACCGTCAAGTGGTTCAACGCGGAGAAGGGCTACGGCTTCATCGCGGTCGACGGTGGTGCGGATGTATTCGTCCACTACAGCGCGATTCAGATGGACGGCTACCGCACCCTCGAGGAGGGTCAGCGGGTCGAGTTCGAGATCTCGCAGGGCCAGAAGGGGCCGCAGGCGGACATGGTGAAGCTGCAGCAGGTCTGATCGCGGCGCATCGACCACCGGCTCGCTCGGTTTGCAGAGGGGCTCGCACCCGACGGGGTGCGGGCCCCTCGCGCGTGCGCGCCTTCCCGCGTGCGGAGGAGGTACGTGCGGGACGGGGCGGGCGCGTGTGCGGGACGTGCGGGGTGGGTACGGCTGCCTGGGGCCCTTGATCGGCGCCCCGTGGGCGTGACCGTCCCCCGAGGCGCTTGCACTCTCCCTGGTCGAGTGCTAATCATTGGGCTTAGCACTCTCCGAGTGAGAGTGACAGATTTGGACCGTCGGTGAGGTCCGCATGCCAGGCGGGGCAAGGAACCGCAGGGTACGCAGGCCGTCCGTCGCGGGCGCCAGTGCGGTCCGGAGCAGTCTCCACCCCGTCCTGGGAGGACCACTTCACATGGCCAAGATCATCGCGTTCGACGAGGAGGCACGGCGCGGTCTCGAGCGCGGGATGAACCAGCTCGCCGACGCCGTCAAGGTCACCCTCGGCCCCAAGGGCCGCAACGTCGTCCTCGAGAAGAAGTGGGGCGCCCCCACGATCACCAACGATGGTGTCTCCATCGCCAAGGAGATCGAGCTCGAGGACCCGTACGAGAAGATCGGCGCCGAGCTGGTCAAGGAGGTCGCGAAGAAGACGGACGACGTCGCCGGTGACGGCACGACGACCGCGACCGTCCTCGCCCAGGCCCTGGTCCGCGAGGGCCTGCGCAACGTCGCCGCGGGTGCCAACCCGATGGCGCTGAAGCGCGGCATCGAGAAGGCCGTCGAGGCTGTCTCGGGCGCCCTGCTCGAGCAGGCCAAGGACGTGGAGACCAAGGAGCAGATCGCCTCCACCGCCTCCATCTCCGCCGCCGACACCCAGATCGGCGAGCTCATCGCCGAGGCCATGGACAAGGTCGGCAAGGAAGGCGTCATCACCGTCGAGGAGTCCCAGACCTTCGGTCTGGAGCTGGAGCTCACCGAGGGTATGCGCTTCGACAAGGGCTACATCTCGGCGTACTTCGCCACCGACATGGAGCGTATGGAGGCGTCGCTCGACGACCCGTACATCCTGATCGTCAACTCCAAGGTCGGCTCGGTCAAGGACCTGCTGCCGCTCCTGGAGAAGGTCATGCAGTCCGGCAAGCCGCTGCTGATCATCGCCGAGGACGTCGAGGGCGAGGCCCTCTCCACCCTCGTCGTGAACAAGATCCGCGGCACCTTCAAGTCCGTCGCCGTCAAGGCCCCGGGCTTCGGCGACCGCCGCAAGGCCATGCTCGGTGACATCGCCATCCTCACCGGTGGCACCGTCATCTCCGAGGAGGTCGGCCTCAAGCTGGAGAACGCCGGTCTCGACCTGCTCGGCCGCGCCCGCAAGGTCGTCATCACCAAGGACGAGACGACCATCGTCGACGGTGCCGGTGACAGCGAGCAGGTCCAGGGCCGCGTCAACCAGATCCGCGCCGAGATCGAGAACAGCGACTCGGACTACGACCGCGAGAAGCTCCAGGAGCGCCTCGCGAAGCTGGCCGGCGGCGTGGCCGTCATCAAGGCCGGTGCCGCGACCGAGGTCGAGCTCAAGGAGCGCAAGCACCGCATCGAGGACGCCGTTCGCAACGCGAAGGCGGCCGTCGAGGAGGGCATCGTCGCCGGTGGTGGCGTGGCCCTGCTGCAGGCCTCCCAGGTGTTCGAGAAGCTGGAGCTCGAGGGCGACGAGGCCACCGGTGCCGCCGCCGTCAAGCTGGCCCTGGAGGCCCCGCTCAAGCAGATCGCGGTCAACGCCGGTCTCGAGGGTGGCGTCGTCGTGGAGAAGGTGCGCAACCTGACCCCGGGCCACGGCCTCAACGCCGCCACGGGCGAGTACGTCGACCTGGTCGCCGAGGGCATCATCGACCCGGCCAAGGTCACCCGCTCCGCCCTGCAGAACGCCGCGTCCATCGCCGCGCTGTTCCTGACCACCGAGGCCGTCATCGCCGACAAGCCGGAGAAGGCCGCCGCGGCCGCTCCGGGCGGCATGCCGGGCGGTGACATGGACTTCTGATCCGCACCGGATCACTCGTCCTGACGCTGTACGCGCCCGAGGGCGGCGCCCCCTACGAGGGGGGTGCCGCCCTCGGGCCGTTTCCGGTGTTCAGCTCGCGCAGGGAGGCACGGCTCAGACCGAACGCGTACGTCGCGACGAACCCCGCCGCGTAGCCCACCAGCAGGCCCGCCCCGTAGACCACCACCGCCTGCCCCGGGCCGTGGCCGCCCTTGAGCAGGGGGAACAGGGCCCAGCCCGACGGGCCGATGGCCGTCGAGCCGACCGTGTCGCCCAGCTGTCCCAGCAGCCCCACGAAGGCTCCTCCGCACGCCCCTCCGACGCAGGCCGTGACGAACGGGCGGCCCAGCGGCAGGGAGACGCCGTAGATCAGGGGCTCGCCGATGCCCAGGAGCCCCGCCGGCATCGCGGACCGGATCGTCCGGCGCACCGAGGTGTTGCGCGGCAGGCGGGCGTAGAGGGCGAGGGCGGCGCCCACCTGGCCGGCGCCCGCCATCGCGAGGACCGGCAGCAGCACCGTGGAGCCCTGCTGCTGGATCAGGGTCGTGTGGATGGGGATGAGGGCCTGGTGCAGGCCCAGCATGACCAGCGGCAGGAACAGCCCGCCCAGGACGAAGCCGGCCGCCGCCCCGCCGTTCGCGAGCAGCCAGTCGGCGAAGCGGCCGATGGCGCCGGCGACCTCGCCCGCCGCGTACATCAGCCCGTACAGCGTGGCCAGGCCCGCCACCAGGACCGTGACCGTCGGGGTGATCAGCACGTCCAGGGCCTCGGGGACGCGGGCCCGGCACCAGCGTTCGACGTGCGCGGCGAACAGGGCCGCGGCCAGCGCGCCGAGCACCCCGCCCTGGCCGGGCACGAGCTTCTCGCCGAACGCGGTCACCCGCTCCACGCCGGGAAACACGATGATCGCCGCGACGGCCCCGCCCAGGACGGGGGTGCCGCCGAACTCCTTCGCGGTGTTGTAGCCGACGAAGACGGCGATCAGGGACATGAAGCCCGAGGCGCACGCGGTCAGTGCGGGGGCCAGCGCGGGCAGCCAGTGGAGGTTGGCGAGCAGCCCGGCCAGGCCCGCGACGATGCCGCAGCCGATCAGGGCGGGGATCAGCGGGACGAAGATCTGGGCGATCCGGCGCAGGAACTCCCTGCCCGGCGTGGCATTGCGGGCCTTGCGCTCGGCCCGGATCGCCGCGCCGCGCTCGGCGAGCGCCTCCGCGGTGACGGGCTCCGCGGTGGCCGGTTCTGCGGTGCCGGGGCCGGCGGTGCCGGGGCTTGCGGTGCCGGGTTCCGCGAGGCGGGCGAGTTCGGGGGCGACCTTGGCCACCGTGCCCGGGCCGAGCACGATCTGCAGGGCCGTGGCGTCCCCGACGACGCCCAGCACGCCCGCAAGGGCCCGTAGTTCAGCGTGCCGGACGGCCGACGGGTCCCGGACGGTCACCCGCAGGCGCGTCATGCAGTTCGTGACGGACGTGAGGTTGCCGGCGCCGCCGAGCAGGGGAAGGAGCGCGGCCGCGGTGGCGCCGTGGCCGCGCTCCCCCCGTGGGGCGCCGTCCGGGCCGTCCGGTCTGTCCGGTGCCACGGCGGGGTTACCCACGGGCTGTCCGGAGGGCGGCGCGCAGGTGACCGCCCGCCTCCTCCAGGAGGCGTGCGGCCGTGCGCCCGTCGACGCCGCCCAGGACGACGAGGACGGCGTTCTTGACCTCTCCGCCGGTCTCCGTCAGCGCGTCCTCCACCTCCTGCTCGGAGGCGCCCGTGGCCAGGGCGACGATCTGCCGGGAGCGGGCGCGCAGCTTGTCGTTGGTGGCCCGCACGTCGACCATCAGGTTCCCGTAGGTCTTGCCGAGCCGGATCATCGTGATCGTCGAGAGCATGTTGAGGACGAGCTTCTGCGCGGTGCCCGCCTTCAGCCGGGTCGAGCCGGTGAGCAGCTCGGGGCCGACGACGACCTCGATCGCGTGGTCGGCGGCCCGGCCGAGGGGCGAACCGGCGTTGCAGGACACCCCGATGGTCAGCGCCCCCGCGGCGCGGGCGTGCTCGACGGCCCCGACCGCGTAGGGGGTGCGGCCGGAGGCGGAGACGCCGACGACGGTGTCGGCCGGGCCGGTCCCGAGGGCGGCCAGGTCGCCCGCGGCCAGCTCCCGGCTGTCCTCGGCGCCTTCGACGGCGGTGACGAGCGCCGCGGCGCCGCCCGCGATCACCCCCATGACCTGCGAGGGGTCGGTGTTGAAGGTCGGTGGGCACTCGCTGGCGTCGAGCACGCCGAGGCGGCCGGCGGTCCCGGCGCCCGCGTAGATCAGCCTTCCGCCGCGGGCCATCCGGGCGGCGGTGGCGTCGATGGCGGCGGCGATCCCGGGCAGCTGCGCGGCGACGGCGGCGGCGACGCCGGCGTCCTCGCCGTTCATGATCCGGGCGATGTCGAGGGTGGGCAGCCGGTCGATGTCCGCGAGGTCGGGCCGGAACGCCTCGGTGGTGAGGGCGGCGAGCTCGGAGCGGAGGGCGCTGCGGGCTTGCGGCGCGCCGGAGGGCGCGGAGACGCCCGGCGCGGCGGGGCCGCCGGATGCCGCGGGCGGGTCGGACGGCGCGGAAGCCGCCGCCTGCGCGGGCGACGGGCACGCGGCTGCGGCCGATGCGGAGGACGACGACGCTGAAGAGGCCATGGGCGGACGGCTCTTTCCGTGCGGGCCGGGCGGGCCGGCTGCGGTCAGCGCGGGGAGCGCGGGGCGTGGCGGTGGGCGAGCGCTTCGTACGAGGCGGACAGGGCCGGCGCCGCGGAGTCGTACGTCCGCTGGGCGACGCCGATGAACAGGCAGTCCACCACGAGGAGCTGACTGGTGCGGCTCGACATGGCCGCGGGGCGCAGCTCGCTCTCCCGGGCCGAGGAGGTGGTGAGGACGTGGTCCGCGTACTGGGCGATCTCGCCCTCCGGGCGGCCGGTGACCGCGAGCGTCGTCGCGCCGTGCTCGAAGGCGACCCGCAGCGGTTCGATGACGTCGGTGGTCCGGCCGGAGTGGGTGATGGCGACGGCGACGTCGCCCGCGCGCAGCTGGACGGCGTTGGTGACGGCCAGGTGCGGGTCGGTGGGGGCGTGGGCGATCAGGCCGATGCGCAGGAGCTTTTGGACGAGGTCCTGGCCGACGAGGTGGGAGGCGCCGATGCCGTAGACGTCGATGCGGCGGGCCCCGGCGAGCGCCGCCACCGCGGCCTCCAGCTGCGCGGTGTCGAGGGCGGCGGCGGTGTCCGCCAGGCACTGCGCCTCCTCCTGGGCGAGCTTGGCGACGACGGCGGGCAGCGGGTCGTCGACGTCGATGTCGGCGGTGACGGCCGGGGCGCGGCCGGCGGCCTGCTCGGCGGCGAGCGCGGCGAGGGCGAGCCGCAGGTCGCGGTAGCCCGGATAGCCGAGGATGCGGGCGGTGCGCACGACCGTGGCCTCGCTCGTGCCCGTGCGTTCCGCGAGGCCGGTGACGGTGAGCGCGGCGGAGCCCGCGGGGTCGCTCGCGACGGTCTCGGCGACGCGCTGCATCGAGCGGGTCATGGAGGGCGCGAGCGTGCGGACCTTGGCGGCGAGGGCGCCGGGCGCGGGTGCGCCGCGGGCGGGCGGCGCGGTGGGGGCGTCGGCCGGAGCGGGGACCGCGCGGTCGCCGCCGGTAGTTTCTTTCAGTTTGCTGCTCACCTTTTGAAAGGTATTTTCAGGGTGGTGAGCCGTCAACCGCCCCCGTCCGGGACAATGGACCGTATGGAGCTCGAACAAACGCTGCACACGGCGCGTGCGCTGATCCTGGCCGACCTGGTGGCGGGTGACGTCGCGGAGGCCGACGTCGTCTCCCTCGTCGAGGACGCGGTGGCGCAGCGGCGGTGGTGGGTCGAGCAGTGGCCGGAGGGCGCGGGGTTCGTGGTCGGGCTCATAGCCCAGGACGTCCAGGACGCCCTGCTGGAGCGCTACGGCCGCTGGCCGCTGTGCCCGGTCTGCACTCGGTCGGGTGACCTGCACGCCCTGGAGGTCGAGCCGGAGCTGGGGCCCGACCCGCACTGGGCGTGCACGAAGCAGACGGTCCTGGTCGCCCCCGTCGGCTCGCTCGCCGGCGCCCTGCGGTGAGGCGCCGATGACGCTCTACATCGACCCGCCCGTCTGGCCCGGGCACGGCCGCATGTGGTCGCACCTGATCAGCGATGTGTCGTACGACGAGCTGCACGCCTTCGCCGCGCGGCTCGGCGCTCCCTCCCGCGCGTTCGACCGCGATCACTACGACGTGCCGTCGACGTCCTACGGGGACGCCGTGCGGCTGGGTGCGGTGGAGGCGAGCAGCAAGGAGCTCGTGCGGCTGCTGGTGGGCGCGGGGTTGCGGCGGCCCAAGCACGAACGGCCGTAGCCCGTGCCGTGCGGGGTGCCGTTCACCTCGCCGTGCGGTGGGCCGTGCAGCGGGGCGGTCAGCCGGCCAGCAGTTCCAGTTCGGTGGTGAGGTTGCGGCGCGCGACCGCCTCCCAGCGGTCGTAGCCCAGCGGGGTGCGGAAGAGCCGGGGCAGGGCCAGCAGCTGCCGCAGCACGGCCGAGCGCCCCTCGCGGAAGGCCGCGTCCGGCACGAAGCCGTACTCCTCGCGCACGGCGGCGGCGTAGGCCGCGTACTCCTGCGGCGAGCCCGCGAGCACGGCCAGGTCGGCGTCGGAGAGCACTTCGCCGTCCCGGTCGCCGGCCGCCGGGTCGTGGCCGACGGTCAGCCGTACGAGCCGGGCGACCTCGGCCGTACGGGCGGCGCCGACGCCCAGATCGGGCAGGGCGCGCTCGGCGAGGTGCGCGCTGCGCTCCTCGTTCTCCGAGCGGTCGGGGCGGTAGACCGCGTCGTGGAACCAGGCGGCGAGGCGGACGGCGTCCGCGTCGGCGGCGTGCGCGGCCAGCTCCTCGACCCGGTCCAGGACCGCCACCAGGTGATCGACCGTGTGGTAGCGGCGCTGCGGTTCCGACCAGCGGCGCAGCAGGTCCTCGGCGTACGGGCCGGGGTCCGGGGAGGCTGCGCCGCCGCGGGCGCGGTCGACGGTCTCCTGCCAGCGCCGGCGCAGGGCGGGGCCGGACGGGTGCTCGGTCGTGGCTGCCATGGGGCCAATTGTGGGGCACCGCTTTTGGCGCGGGGCCCGCGTATGGCAGGCTGTGCAATATGTCTAGACCAATTCTTGAGGTGATCGCGCTCGGTCCGCGGGACGCGGAGGCGGCGCAGGACGGCGGGGCGGACCGCCTCGAACTGGTCACCGACATGGCCGCGGACGGTCTCACCCCGACCCTGGAGACCTTCACCGCGGTGCGGGACGCCGTCGGCATCCCCGTGCGCGTCATGCTGCGGGCGGCCGACGGCTTCTCCGCGGGCGACGCGGCGGCCCTGTCCGCCCTGTGCGAGCAGGCCCGCGCGCTGGCCGCCGAAGGGGCCTGCGAATTCGTCCTCGGCTTCCTGACCGACGACGGCCGCGCCGACCTCACGGCCGTCGCCGCGCTCGCCGACGCGATCGGGCCGCGGGCGCGCTGGACGTTCCACCGCGCCGTCGACCGGGCCGCGGACCGCGACGCCCTGCGCAAGCAGCTCGCCGATCTGCCCGGCCTCGACACCTACCTGACGGCGGGGTCCCCCACCGGCGTCGACGACGGCCTCGCCACGCTGGTCGCGGAGGCGGGACGCTCCGACGAGCCGGGCTACGAGCCGCGGATCATGGTGGGCGGGGGGCTCCAGCTCAAGCACCTGCCGGTGCTGCGCGGCGCCGGCATCTCCGCCTTCCACATCGGCGGCGCCGCTCGCCCGGACGGGTGGTCCGGACCGGTGGACGCCGGCGCGGTGCGCACGTGGCGCGAGGCGCTGGACGCGTAGCGGGCGGCCTGCGGCCGGTCGCGGCGCGACCGCCGGCGCCGGGCCCGGCCTCTTGACGCCGCCTGAGGCCGCCGTGCGGCTCGGCGCGCCGCTGAGAGCTTTCCCGCTGCGGCGACGAGGTGCCACGACGGCGCGGTCCGGCGGTGCCGTGCCCCGCGGTGCCGTGCCCGGCCGTGCCGTCGGGGCTCAGCGGTCCGCCGTCGCCCGGGGGCGGGCCGGTGCGCTGGGTGCCGGTGCCGGTGCCGGTGCCGGTGCCGGGGCCCTGGTCGTCGCTGCCGCGATGCCCATCGCCACCAGCGCCAGCGCCGACGCCCCCAGCGGGAACCAGCGCTCTCCCAGGAGCGCCATCGCCAGGCTGCCCGTCCCGCCGCCCGCGGCCATGCCCAGGTACAGCGCGCTGCTGTTGAGGGAGAGCAGCAGCGGGGCGTCGGCGGGGCGCAGGGAGGCCAGGCGGTGGGGCTGGGCCACCGAGATCGACCAGCCCGCGAGCGGCACCGCCACCGCGTAGAGGAGCGCGCCCGTCATCGTCCGGCCCAGCCACGGCAGCGCCGCGAAGAACACGACCGAGACCACGCTGCCGGTCAGCAGGACCTTGCGCACGCCCCAGCGGTCCACGACGTGGCCGCCGAGCCAGCTGCCCGCGAACGAGGCGATGCCCGTCACCAGCAGGACGGTGCTCAGCCGGTCCGCGTCGCCGCCGGTCGCGGGGCGGACGGCCGTGCCCAGGTAGATGTAGACGGACTGGAACGCCATGAAGAAGGCGAACGTCGTCGCCGCGGCGGCCAGCACGCGCCCGTCGCGCAGCGGGGCGAGCCGCTCCCGCAGGCCCACGGCCCGGGCGGGCGCGGGCAGTTCGCGGAGGAAGGCGGCCAGGCCCAGCAGGGCCGCGGCGCCGAGCGCGGTGACCAGCCACATGGTCAGCCGCCAGTCGGCCCGGCCCACGTAGGTGCCGAGCGGCACGCCCAGGGCCGTGGCCACGGTCATCCCGCCGAGCACGGTCGCGATGGCCCGGCCGCGCCGCTCCGGCGGGACGAGGGTGGTGGCGGCCGCGCTGGCGTTCGGGCTGTAGAGCGCGGCTCCGGCGGCGGCCAGGACCCGGGTCGCGAGGAGCGTCGGGTAGTCCGGGGCGAGCGCGCTCAGGGCGTTCGCGGCGGTGAAGACGGCGAGTGCCGTGAGCAGCAGGCGGCGGCGGGGCCAGCGGGCGGTCACGGCGGCGAGGACCGGGGCCAGCAGCGCGTACGAGAGCGCGAAGACCGTCACCACCTGGCCGGCCGCGACGACGGAGACGTCCAGGTCGTCGGCGACTTGGCCGAGGATGCCGGCCATGACCATGGTGTCGGTGCCCACGGCGAAGGTGCCGAGGGCGAGCAGGAGTAGTCGCAGACGCACAGGATCCCCCTTCGGGACGCGACGCATTGCCGCATCGTTGGATGCTCGTCAAACAATTGGGGATGTGTGGATAATTGTCAAACAGTTGCCGGGGGTCGAGGAGGGAAGGGCGCATGACGGAGGAGTGGCTGCCGCAGCCCGCGGCCGAGGACATCCAGCTGGTGAAGGTGCTGCACGCGCTCGGCGACCCGGTGCGCCTGCAGCTGCTGTCGGTGTACCTGAAGGGGCAGGAGTTCGCCTGCGACCTGAGCGGGCTCGGCCTCGACCACCTGCACAAGTCCACGGTGTCGCACCACATGAAGGTGCTGCGCGAGTCGGGGGTGACCTCGACGCGCGTCTCCGGCCGCAACCGGTTCGTACAGCTGCGGCGCGGTGATCTCGACAAGCGGTTCCCGGGGCTGCTGGACGCGCTGCTCAGGGGGTTGGAGAGCGAGGCGCGGTAGGGCCTCACCCCGCAGGGGCGGTTACGCCAACTGCTCAGGCAGCGGCTGTGCGTGAAGCACCGTCAGGCCCGAGACGGATCGCGTCAGCGCCACGTACAGCCGCCGCAGCCCCGTGCGCTCGTCCGGCTCTCCGGCGACGACCGCCGCCGGCTCGTCCAGGACCACGTAGTCGTACTCCAGGCCCTTCGCCAGCGAGGCCGGCACCAGCGTCAGCCGGGCCTCCGCCGTCGTCTCCCGGCCCGGGGCGAGGTGCGGCAGGCCCGCCTCCGCCAGCAGCGCACCCAGCGTGCCGATCCGCGCGTCCGCCGCGATCAGGCCGATCGACCCCTCGCGCTCCAGCGACTCCCGGCACGCGGCCACGACCGCCTCGTCCAGCTCCCCGGCGGCCACCGCGCGCACCGAGAAGTCGCCCGCCGCCTCGCGCACGGACGTGGCCTCGGCCAGGCCCGGGGCGATGGCGGGCAGCAGCCGCGACGCGTAGGCGATCACCTCGCGCGGCACGCGGAAGCCCTGCGTGAGCTCCTCCACCGCGGCCTCCGGCTTGCCGAGGTGCGCCAGCGCCTCCTCCCAACTGGCCGTCGCCCACGGCGTCGTGCCCTGCGCGAGGTCGCCGAGGATCGTCGCCGAACCGGTCGTGCAGCGCCGGCCCACCGCGCGGTACTGCATGGGGGAGAGGTCCTGGGCCTCGTCCAGCACCACGTGCCCGAGCGACGGCGTGCGCGCCACCAGATCCGCCGCCTCGTCGACCAGCACCGCGTCCGCCGCCGACCACTTCGCCGACTTCACGCCGCGCGCCGGCTTCGCCCACAGGATCTCCGCCTGCTCCTCCGCCGAGAGGACCCCGTCCGCGTGCTCCGCCAGGAACTCCGCGTCCGACAGCAGCCGCAGCACCAGCTTCACCGGATCGACCGCGGGCCACACCGCCTTGACGGCCGCCTTCACGGCGGCGTTGCGCGCGACCGCGTCCTGCACCCGGTCGTCCGGCGCCTCGCCCGCCTGCTCCATCCGCACGAGCACGGCGTGCGCGATCCGCTGCGGCAGGGCCTCGCGGGCCGCGCCGTAGCGGATGTCGCGCGCCAGCAGCTCGCGGACGATCTCCTCGACCTCGTGCGCCGGCACCCGCCACCGCCGCGAGCCGCGCACCACGACCACGGCTTCCTCCGGCATCCTCACCCCGGAGCGCACCGCACGCCGCAGCACCTCCGCCATGCGGGCGTCGCCCTTGATGCGGGCGGCCTCCGCGCCGTCCGTGCCGCGCACCTCCACGTGCGCGACGAGGTCGTCCACCGTCGCCTGCGCCACGTTCAACTCGCCCAGCGCCGGCAGCACTTGCTCGATGTAGTGCAGGAACGACCGGTTCGGGCCGATGACCAGCGTGCCCGTGCGGGCGAGGCGCTCGCGGTGCGCGTACAGCA
This sequence comes from Streptomyces sp. URMC 124, assembly GCF_051386455.1. Taxonomy (NCBI): domain Bacteria; kingdom Bacillati; phylum Actinomycetota; class Actinomycetes; order Kitasatosporales; family Streptomycetaceae; genus Streptomyces; species Streptomyces sp. URMC 124. The sequence goes on along the minus strand of NZ_JBPQTS010000044.1, from coordinate 5,525 downwards.
GATAGGCCACGCGGTGCAGGCCGACCGCCGTCTTCCCGGTGCCGGGCGCCCCCTGCACGCACACCGTGCCGCCGATCCCCGCGCGGACGATCTCGTCCTGCTCCGGCTGGATCGTCGCCACGATGTCCCGCATGGGGCCCACGCGCGGCCGCTCGATCTCCGCCTGGAGCAGCTTGCTGGCCTGGTCGCCGGAGGCGGTGTCCGTGAGGTCCTCGTCCTCGTACGCGGTGAGGTCGCCGCCCGTGTAGCCGAAGCGGCGGCGCATCCGCACGTCCATCGGCTCCTTCTTGGACGCGCGGTAGAACGGCTGCGAGACGGGCGCGCGCCAGTCGATCACCATCGGGTCGCCGTCCGCGTCGTGCACGTGCCGGCGGCCGATGTAGAACTGCTCGCCCTGCGCCCCTTCCGCCTGATCGGCGCCCGGTGCGTGCGCGTAGTCCAGCCGCCCGAAGAACAGCGGGGTGTGCGCGAGGTCGGCCAGCGCCGTGATGCGGTCCTCGATCTGCCGCTCCAGGACGGCGGCGTTGACCCAGTTCGCGGTGACGTCCTTGATGTCCAGGGCCTGGACGTCCTCCCGCATGGCGCGCAGCGCGGCGCGGGAGGAGGAGAGGTGGGTGCGCTCCCGCTCCAAAGGGTCGTTCGCGTGGGTGGTCACTTGCGGCGCGGGCACGGCAGAGCCTCCAGACGTACGGCGGAACGAAACGATCGGAAGCCGCCGGTTTCCGTCCGGTCGGCGGCCGCGCTCCGGGCGGCGGACGCTGCGGGGCAGGCGCCGCGGGAGGCGGGCGGGAAGGGGAGATTGTAGTCAGCGGGCCGGGGGCGTGCGAGCGAATTTCCGCGCCCCGGGGGGCCTCAGGGGGGACCCCGGGGCTGGTTGTCAGGGTCGGCCTCCACCTCCCGTAGGACGCCATGATGCTGGGGTCGTACGCGCGGGCCTGCGCTTTTACACCGGCAGGCCGATGTCCGGGGCGGTCCGGGAAACCATCATGGAGACATGAACACAGCAACCGGGAACCCGGACTCCGCCGCCACCGAAACCCCCCTCGCCCACGCCCTCCGCGCGATCAAGGCCTTCGCCGGCGCGGCCGTCAGCGTCGTCGTCCTCGGCCAGTACGCCGATGCCCGCAAGGCCTGAACCCGGCCCCCTCCGCAGGGGCCGGGCCGGAGCGTCCCGGACCTACGCCTCCTCGCCCGCGAGCAGCGAATCCGCGTCCACGATGCGGTACGCGTAACCCTGCTCGGCCAGGAACCGCTGCCGGTGCGCCGCGAAGTCCTGGTCGACGGTGTCCCGGGCGACCACCGAGTAGAAGCGCGCCTCGTGCCCGTCCGCCTTCGGGCGCAGCACCCGGCCGAGCCGCTGCGCCTCCTCCTGCCGCGAGCCGAACGTGCCCGACACCTGGATGGCGACCGTCGCCTCCGGAAGGTCGATCGAGAAGTTCGCGACCTTCGAGACCACCAGCACCGAGATCTCGCCCTGCCGGAACGCGTCGAAGAGCTTCTCGCGCTGGGCGTTGCTGGTCTCGCCCTTGATCACGGGCGCGTCGAGGTGCTCGCCGAGCTCGTCGAGCTGGTCGATGTACTGCCCGATCACCAGCGTCTGCTCGCCCTTGTGCCGCGCCACCAGCGCCTCCGTGACGCGCCGCTTCGTGGCCGTCGTCGCGCAGTAGCGGTACTTCTCCTCCGTCTCGGCCGTCGCGTAGGCGAGCCGCTCGGAGTCCGTGAGGTTCACGCGCACCTCCACGCAGTCGGCCGGCGCGATGTAGCCCTGCGCCTCGATCTCCTTCCACGGCGCGTCGAAGCGCTTCGGGCCGATCAGCGAGAAGACGTCCGACTCCCGGCCGTCCTCGCGCACGAGCGTCGCCGTCAGGCCCAGGCGGCGGCGCGCCTGCAGATCCGCCGTGAACTTGAAGACCGGCGCCGGCAGCAGGTGCACCTCGTCGTAGACGACCAGGCCCCAGTCGCGCGAGTCGAACAGCTCCAGGTGCGGGTAGATGCCCTTCCGCTTGGTCGTCAGGACCTGGTACGTGGCGATGGTGACCGGCCGGATCTCCTTCTTCGTGCCGCTGTACTCACCGATCTCGTCCTCGGTCAGCGACGTGCGCTTGATCAGCTCGTGCTTCCACTGACGGGCCGAGACGGTGTTCGTGACGAGGATCAGCGTCGTCGCCTTCGCCTTGGCCATCGCACCGGCGCCCACGAGCGTCTTGCCCGCGCCGCACGGCAGCACGACCACGCCCGAGCCGCCGTGCCAGAACCCCTCCACGGCCTGCTGCTGGTACGGACGCAGCGCCCAGCCGTCCTCCGCCAGCTCGATCGGGTGCGCCTCGCCGTCCACGTACCCCGCGAGGTCCTCCGCCGGCCAGCCCAGCTTCAGCAGCGTCTGCTTGATCTGGCCGCGCTCGGACGGGTGCACGGCCACCGTGTCCGGGTCGATCCGGGCACCCACCAGCGGCTGGACCTTCTTCGAACGGAGGATCTCCTCCAGGACGGGCCGGTCCGTGGACTCCAGGACCAGCCCGTGCGTGGGGTGCTTGACCAGCTTCAGCCGCCCGTAGCGGTCCATCGTCTCCGCGATGTCCACCAGGAGGGCGTGCGGGACGGGATAGCGCGAGTACGTGACGAGAGCGTCGACGACCTGCTCGGCGTCGTGCCCCGCGGCCCGGGCGTTCCACAGGCCGAGCGGCGTGAGCCGGTAGGTGTGGATGTGCTCGGGGGCGCGCTCCAGCTCGGCGAAGGGGGCGATGGCGCGACGGCATGCGTCGGCCTGCTCGTGGTCCACCTCCAGGAGCAGCGTCTTGTCGCTCTGGACGATCAAGCAGGACACTCGTACCTCCACAACCGGGCCCGGCCGGCCCACCGCGCGAAACTCCTAAGTTTACGTGGCCGGGGAGCGAAACGGGGGGCCGCGTGGTGAGCGTGGTGAGCGTGGTGAGCGTGGTCAGTGCGGTGAGCGCGGTCAGTGCGGTGAGGGCTTGAGTGCTACGCCGGTTCGTCCGCCAGTTCCGCCACGCCCGTGATGCGGTGCAGCGGATACGTCCGCACCTCGTCCGCCGTGTGGTCGTAACCTGTCACGAAGCCTCCCTCCACCCGCACCGGAGCGATGACGCGCTGGCTCGCCGCGCCCTCCGCGTTCACGTAGCCGATCCACACCGCGGCGCCCGTCAGCACCGCCGCCTGCATCGTGGCGAGGGTGTCCGCCGAGGTGGTGCGGGGCAGGCCGCCGTCCGACGGGGCCGGTGCCGCGACCGGCTTGCGCTCGGCCGTCGACGCCAGGTCCCCCGCACGGATCGCCCGCACCGCAGCGCCCAGCAGCGTCTCGTCGGGCACCGGCGGGCCCTCCGGCACCGGGGCCGGAGCCGTGCGCGGCGGCGTGCGGCGCGCATCCGCCCGGGTCACCACCACATCGCCCTCCGCGGACTCCGCCGCCGGGGCGTAGCCCATGGCCCGCAGGCCCTCCAGCAGGGCATCCGGCGCGGCCTGCGCCGCCAGCACCGTCGGAGCCAGACGGCGCAGCCGCAGCGCGGCCGAACGGCGGTCCGCGAGGATCTCCGCGAGCATCGCCTCGTCGTCGCAGCGCAGGTACGACGACGCCGCGCCGACGCGCAGGTGCCCGTGGCGGCGGGCCACGTCGTCCACCAGATAGGCCAGCGGCTGCGGCACGGGCGTGCGGGAATGCTCCGTCAGGAACGCCTTCAGGTCCGCCGCGGTCTGCCCGGCGTCCAGCGCGCGCCGCACCGACGCGGGCGTGAAGCGGTACACCGTGGCACCGCCCTTGGACTCCACGTCCGCCAGCACCCCGAGCATCCGGGCCAGCGGCCGCTTCAGCGGGCCCGGAGCCACCGCCGTCAGGTCGGCCTGCAGCAGGATGTGGTCCAGCGGCTGCGGCAGGAGCGGGGCGAGGAGGGCGGCCGCCCTCACGGCGCAGCCCCCTGCTTCGGCGTCACCCAGCGGGAAAGCGGCCGGTTCCGTCTCCCCGGGGCCCAGCAGCGCCCGGCCCGGAGCGGACAGCGCGCCGCGGTTCGTGACGCCCAGCAGCTCCGCCTCCGCCAGCGCCCAGCGCACCAGACGGGTGCGCAGGTCCTCCGTGCCCGGCTCCGCCGGCGTCCGCGGCGGACGCTCCCAGTGCATGCGGTCCAGCAGCGTGTCCACCGCGACCGACGTGCCGGGCGGAAGCGTGGCCAGCAGGGCCAGGGCACGATGGCGGACCTCCGGCGCCGGCGAGCGGTCCAGCTCCGCGCCGAGAACGTTGAGGGGACGGCCCTTGGCGTCCCGGCTGCCCACCAGGCCCGGCGTGCGGGTGGCCGCGAGCCACGCCGTCGCCAGGCGCGCCCAGCGCTGCTCGGCGGGCAGGTGCAGCCAGTCGTCGGAGGCCGGCGTGGGGGCGTAGCGCTCGTCGACCTCGCCGTCGGAAGCCAGCAGCCCCGCCGCGTACGCCAGCTCGATCCAGAAGGCCGCGGCGGTTTCGGTGGTGTCGAGGACGGCCGCGGTGCGCTTGAGGTCGCGCACCGCCAGGCCGCCCGCCCGGAGTACGAGCGGGCCGTCCGACTCCCAGGCGGACAGCAGCTCTTCGACCGTGGCCAGGGCCGTGAACGCCTGGCCCGCCGCGGTCGCGTCCACCATGCGGGCCGAGTGCGGCGTGGCCGGTTCGAGGCCGGGGGCCACCGGCTCGGGCGTTCTGTGCGCGCGGCCCGCGCGCAGGTGCAGCGCCGCCTCGCGCGGCAGGACCACGTTGCCCGGCGTCGCGGGCAGCAGCAGGCCGCGGTCGAGCAGCCAGCGCAGGTGCGGGGCCGGGTCGGCGGTGACCGTGCCGTAGGGCGGGCCCCACACCAGCTTGTTCAGGACCGCGGCCGCCTCGGCGGGGGCGTTCGCCAGCAGCTCCGCCATCCGGGTGCGGTCCTCGAACAAGGCGGTGAGCGCGGCGACGGCCGACACCGGGTCGTGCGTGCCGGGCAGGCCCGCGGCGGCGATGATCTGCTGCAGCCGGCCCGGGGACATGCCCGCCGTCGCCTCCGCCACGCTCGGGCCGAGGCCCGTGGGGGAGGGGTGCGCCGGGCTGGGCGCGAGCAGCTCGCGGGCGGTGCGGACCAGACGGAGACGGTCCTCGCCGCCCCAGACCAGGGCCTGCTCGCGCAAGGTGGCCACGGCGCGCGGGAGCGCTTCGGCGATGCGGGGGTCGTCCTCGGGCGCGTCCCCGGTCATCAGGGCCGCGAGGGCGGCGTACGGGCACGGGTCGGGGGCCACGGCCAAGGCCTCGGCCGTCTGCAGCGCGAACCGGTCCAGGCGCTCCAGGGCGCGGACGACGGAGGCGCGGGTGCCGGCGCGGGTGGCGAGCTGGGTGAGGTCGCCGGGGACGGGGTTGAGGAGGTCGGGGCGGGCGCGCAGCAGCTCGGCGAGCGCGTCGTCGGCTCTCGTGCGCAGCTCCTCGGCCAGCGTCCGCGGGCCGCTGCGCGCCGCGGCCCCGCTGCTCCTGCGTGTCTCCCGCGGTGTGGTCATTCTGTTTACGGTACCGGGTGGCGGGGTGGGGG